>NZ_JBFREY010000030.1:0-76605 GCF_052114545.1 Pseudomonas sp. KB_12
GGGGGGAGCGAGCTTGCTCGCGATGGCGGTCTGATTGAGTACATATCCATTGCTGCGGTAACGGCCACTTAGGGTTCCGCCCTGACGGCGGCTCACTTTTGAAAAGCGCAAAAGTAAGCAAAACGCTTTTGCCCCACCACTCGGTGCCTCGCCTAGGCTCGGCATGCCCTCACTCCGGCATTGCTCCGTGGGCCGCCGCGAAGGGCCATCCATGGCCCAGCGCGGCTAACCCGGCATCCATGCCGGGTTGCCCACTGCACAATGCCTGCGTTCGGCCAGCGTGGTTAACGGGGCGTCCGAGATCAACGTCCACCGCGAGGCGGCCTAGTAGCCGACCTGGCTCTCCCGGTCGTACACCCGTCAGACTTGTTTGAGCAGGACCTGTGGGAGCAAAGCTTGCTCGCGAGGCGGCCTGACAGCCGACCTGGCTCTCCCGGTCGTACTCAGATCCCATTGTGGGAGCGAGCTTGCTCGCTTCTGCGCGCGGTGTGGTCAGGGTTGTGTATTGACGTTGTCCAGCATCCGATTCGCCAATAAAGCGCCCAGCTCAATCAGTTGCTGAATGCCAAGGGCAACATGGCGTCGCGAGCCTTTCAGGTCGAAGACAAGGTCGCTGACCATGGCATCGGCTGAGGCCAAAGTTTCGCTGAGGTTGGCCAGCAGGCTTTCGGTGTCGACGCCGTCCACGACGGTGAACAGTTGACCTGAGGGCTTTTTCTTTTTGGCTTGAGGTTTGGGGTCGAGATAGTGGTCGATGGCGCGCTTGGCGGCTTCATCGAGTTCTTGGGGATCGGTTTCGGGGGGATTGGGTGTGGCTTTGAACATGATGCGTATCCTTCGTTTGCGTAGTGGAACCGCCATCTCCCGTTTCCAGGCGAGAGGGTGGCAGCTATGCGCGGGCTGGAAACCAAGGTCGAAGGAAACCCGGCAGACTTGAAAGTCTCCCGCGCACAGCCGCCATAACGCAGCACTGAACGCTCAAAGCGCCGCAGTATCTCACGTGACTCGCTGATCTGCCTTCGTACTCATCGGGTTTCCAGGCCCGGCCGCTGAATTTGCAGCGACGGGAAAAGACTAGCGACAGCCCTTCCCACCCGGCAACCGCCAGAGCTCGTCGGAAAAATCTGCTGCAGCCCGGAGGATTGTCCGACCATTCCCACAATCCTGGTCGGCTGTCAGGCCGCCATCGCGAGCAAGCTCGCTCCCACACAGGTTTTGGGTCGTTTATAAGATCCGTGTCCACCGCCGATCCCTGTGGGAGCCGAGCTTGCTCGCGATAGCGGTGGGTCTGCTTGCATCAATGCTGAATGTGCCGCCGTCTTCGCGAGCAGGCTCGCTCCCACAATGGGATAGGAGTACGACCGGAAGAGCTAGGTCGGCTATCAGGCCGCCTCGCGAGCAAGCTTTGCTCCCACAGGTCCTGCTCAAACAAGTCTGATGGGTGTACGACCGGGAGAGCCAGGTCGGCTGTTAGGCCGCCTCGGCGTGGACGTTGATCTCGGACGCCCCGTTAACCACGATGGCCGAACGCAGGCGTTGTGGAGTGGGCATCCCGGCATGGATGCCGGGATAGCCGCGCTGGGCCATGGATGGCCCTTCGCGGCGGGCCCACGGAGCAATGCCGGAGTGAGGGCATGCCGAGCCTAAGCGAGGCACCGAGTGGTGGGGCATGAGCGTTTTGCTTACTTTTGCGCTTCTCAAAAGTGAGCCGCTGTAAGAGCGGAACCCTAAGCCGTCGTTACCGCAGCAATGGATATGTACTCAATCAGACCGCCATCGCGAGCAGGCTCGCTCCCACAATGGGATAGGAGTACGACCGGAAGAGCTAGGTCGGCTATCAGGCGCGCCTCGCGAGCAAGCTTTGCTCCCACAGGTCCTGCTCAAACATGTCTGATGGGTGTACGACCGGGAGAGCCAGGTCGGCTACTAGGCCGCCTCGGCGTGGACGTTGATCTCGGGCGCCCCGTTAACCACGATGGCCGAACGCAGGCATTGCGCAGTGGGCATCCCGGCATGGATGCCGGGTTAGCCGCGCTGGGCCATGGATGGCCCTTCGCGGCGGGCCCACGGAGCAATGCCGGAGTGAGGGCACACCGAGCCTTAGCGAGGTGCCGAGTGGTGGGGCAGAAGCGTTTTGGTTACTTTTGCGCTTTTCAAAAGTGACCCGCCGTCAGGGCGGAACCCTAAGCGGCCGTTACCGCAGCAATGGATATGTACTCAGTCAGGCCGCCATCGCGAGCAAGCTTTGCTCCCACAGATCTGAAAGATGTACAACCGGGAGAGACAGGCCGGCTGTCAGGCCGCCTCGTCCTCAGTACCCGTTGGAGCCATAGTCGGGGGTAAACGCAAACCCAACCACCCGCTCGACCCCCGTCTCCAACCGCCCATCCGGCAAAAGCCGCAACCACCGATACCCCGGCGCCTGCGAGCCCACCGCAAAATCCTCACTCCCCGGCTCAAACTGAATACAGGTCGAAGGCGAAGCCAATAAACGAACCCCCTCGCGCACCCGGTCAACCTCCTGATGCACATGCCCCCACAACACCGCCCGAACCTGAGGAAACCGATCCAACACCGCAAACAGCGCCTCAGGATTACGCAACCCAATCGGCTCCATCCACGCACACCCAATCGACACCGGATGATGATGCAGGCACACCAAGTGATGCCGCTCCGGCGCCTCGCTCAAGGCATTGGCCAACAAAATCAACTGCTCCTCGGCCAAAAAACCCGGCACCGAACCAGGCACCGCGGAGTCCAGCATCGTCACGCGCCAGTTGCCAATGTCCACCACCGGATCGAGCAACGCACTCTTGACCGTCGCCTTGAGCATCACCTGCGGCTCATCATGGTTACCCGGAATCCACCGCGCCGGCGCATCGATTCGCGCAGTCAATTGCCGAAACGCCGCGTAGGATTCCAACGTGCCGTCCTGGGACAAATCCCCCGTGGCAAGCATCAGGTCAATGTCCGGCTGCTGCTTGAGCACCAAGTCAATGACCGCCCGCAAACTGTCACAGGTATTCATGCCCAGCAACGAGGCATCGGCCTCGGCGAACAAATGGCTGTCAGACAGTTGGACCAGCAACGCCGCATCGGCAGTGGTCAAGCTGGATACGCTCGGCAAATCGCTCTCTCCCAGGCGCAGTCACGCCGTTGCATGAAGCCGCAATTATGCTGGGGGATGATCGAAAGGGGAAACCCGCGAACCGGAACCGGTTCACAACTACCGAACGACTTCGAACTCATGGCCCAGCGCCAGGCAATGACTCAGCCACTCGCCCAGGAACAGGTTCAACTGGGCTTTTTCATCCGGCTGGTGCATTGACGCATTGGGGTAAGGATAGATGCCGCGAAAGCGTCGTGCATGTTCGGCGCTGACGACTTCGGCCATGCGCGCATCGTGATAGACCTGGACCTCCAGCTGCGGCACCGGCAGCCAGGGCAGGCTGTGCTCCTGGCGCACTTGCAGCGTGGTGGTGTAGGGGCAGGTCTGCAGCACTTCCAGCGCCAACACACCCAGCATCTGGTCGCCGTGGGTCACGGCGATACGCCGCGGCGCCGGATCGTTGCGCATGTCCGGCAACAAGCGCATCAGGCGAGCGTAGTTGGCCTCGCAGGCGGCCTGCAACCCCACCAGATCGACGCGATAGCGATCGCGCAGCTTGTTCAGGACCATAGCCCCCTCACTTCATCGCGATTCAAGGCCAGCCATTGCAAGGCAATGATGCTGGCCGCGTTGCAGATACGCCCGTCGCGCACGGCTTGCAAGGCATCTTCGAAAGCCCAGACCTTCACACGAATGTCTTCGGCTTCTTCCTCCAAGCCATGCAGGCCACCGGCCCCCACGCTGTCGCAACGCCCCAGGTACAAATGCACGAATTCATCGCTGCCGCCCGGCGATGGAAAATATTTGGTCATCGGCCAAAGCGCAGCGAAGGCAAGCCCAGCTTCCTCCTGCGCTTCACGATGAGCAACTTCTTCCGGTTGTTCGTCCTTGTCGATCAGGCCGGCCACCAATTCCACCAGCCAAGGGTTGGCGCCCTTGTCCATGGCACCGACGCGAAACTGCTCGATCAACACCACTTCATCGCGCTGCGGGTCGTAGGGCAACACGCACACCGCGTCATGGCGCACGAACAATTCACGGCTGATTTCGCGGCTCATGCCACCGGCAAACAATTCGTGACGCAAGTGCACACGGTCGAGTTTGTAGAAACCCTGGAAGCAGCTCTCGCGCTTGACGATGTCCACGGTGCTCGGTGCGGCGTTGGCGAAATCGGTCATGACAATCCTCGTGTGCAATGGATCAATACGAGGTTCCAACCTCGGCTTCGCGCCATCCTAACGCGCCCGTACCCTTTGATGCAGCCCCTTTCCACTCATCGGGATGGACGGCAGAAGGTGAAAGAACTCTAATGAGCTTAGTGGCGAACTGATTGTCCTGCTGGCAGTCGAAGCGGGTAACTTTTCGCCTTTCCCTGTTTCATGAAGGACGCCCATGTCGCTTTTCAAAACTGCCTCCGTGGCCGCCATTGCCCTGACCCTGGGCGCTTGCCAAAGCCTGTTCCAACCCAATTACCGCGCACCGCTGGAAACCACCCGCGACGCGTCGGAACAACTGCAACAAGGTTGCGCCAGTGCCGACTGCCCGTTGGTGAACATCGATACCCTGCACTTTCCCTCCGAGCCGGCCCTGGACGGCATCGTCGAAAAACGCCTGCTGCAAATGACCCGCACCGCCCCGGACGCCCCGGCGGCGCCGACGCTTGCCGCCTATCGCGAGCAGTTCCTGCGCAACGCCGCGCCCCGCAACAGCAGCTATTTGCAGGCCAAGGTACGTGAGCAACATGACGGCCTGGTGATCATCGAATTGTCCAGCTACCTGGACACCGGCGGCGCCCACGGCACGCCGGGCCGCGGCTTCATCAACTATTCGCGCCAGGAACACAAGGTGCTGACCTTGTCGGACATGCTGCTACCGGGCCAGGAAGAAGCGTTCTGGAAAGCTGCCCAGGTCGCCCACAACAGTTGGCTGATCAGCACCAAGCTGGATCAGGAACCCGAGTTCCTGAAACAGTGGTCCTTCCAGAAAACCCCACACGTGGCGCTGACCTACGGCGGGGTGATCCTCAAGTACGAAGTGAGCACCATCGCGCCATACGCCTTGGGCCACATCGAATTGAAGATCGCTTACCCACGCCTCAATGGCATCCTCAAGCCCGAGCTGTTCCCCGGCCGTAGCTGAAAGCCCGACCCAGCAACAGTTGCAGCAACCCTGCCAGAATCAGCGACGGCAGGGTTGCGCCGATGTCCGGATAGAAGTTGGCCAGCAAGTGATAAGTGCTCACCCCACCCAACCAGGCCAACAGGGCCGGCCAGCGCAACGCGGCTGATACCACTTGGCTGCTGCGCTTGCGCAAGATGAAGTGGTCCACCAGCACCACGCCGAACAGCGGCGCGAATACCGAACCGATCAGTAACAGGAAGTTCTGGTACTGCGCCAACGGCGCGAAGCAGGCGATCAAGGTGCAGAGCACGCCAATCGCCAAGGCCAGGTGTTCGACCTTCAGCCCCGACAACATGCCACTGGAGACCGCCGCCGAGTGAATGTCGGCGAAGGCGTTTTCCGACTCATCCAGCAGAATCAGCAGCAGCGGAATGCCCAACCCGGCGCCAGCCAGGGCCAGCAGCAACGCGTTGACTTCACCGCTCGGCGCGAACGCCAGGGTGTAGGCCACGCCCAGGCTCATCAGCCAGACGTTACCGATGAAGAACCCCACGGCAGTACCGCCGAAGACATTCTTGGCGCGTTTGCCGAAACGCGAGTAGTCGGCGATCAGCGGCAGCCAGGACAGCGGCATCGCAATGGCGATATCAAAGCCCACCGCCAGCGGCATCGAGCCGTCGCCCGCCTCGGCCCACAGCGCAACCAGATCAGCCTTGGCGAACAGGTTCCAGGTCAGCCAGATACACGCCGCCAGCAGCAGCCAGATGCCCCACTTGCGCAGGACCTTGCGCACGAACGTCAACGGCCCGCTGACCGCGAGCAGGGTCGCCAGGGCGCCGAAGAACAGCGTCCACAGCAGAGGGTTGGAGCCCAGGCTGCCTTCGCTGAAGGCCCGGGCACCGAGCAGGCTGGCGGCATCACGCATGACGATGATTTCGAACGAGCCCCAGCCAATCAGCTGCAGCAGGTTCAACACCGCCGGCACGCTCGCGCCCTTGCCGCCGAGGCTGAGCTTGAGGGCGGCCATGGCCGACAGGCCGGTGTCGCTGCCGATCACCCCGACGGCCGCCAGCAGCAGGACGCCCACCAGCGTGCCGAGGAAAATCGCCAGCAACGAACCACTCAAGCCCAGGCCCGGCGCGAGCAAGGCGCCGACCTGCAAGACCATCAGGCCGATGCCCAGGGAAAACCACAGGGAAAACAGATCGCGAGCGCCGAAGACGCGCTTGTCCAGGGGGACGACGGTGTCTGGGGAGTAGGTGCTGGGTTGGATGTTCAAGGGAGTTATCTCAGAGGGATATTTGTTGTTTTTTTGGCCGCTATCGCGAGCAAGCTCGCTCCCACAGGGGGCCTGCTGCGTACACAAATCTTGTGAACAACAGAAACCCTCTGTGGGAGCGAGCTTGCTCGCGATGGGGGCGGTGAAAACACCACCGCCCTCAGCTCAAATCAGACTTTCTTGTAAAGCTGACTACCTTCCTTCTTGAACCGCTCAGCCTGCTCCGCCAAGCCCTGGGCGACATCGACATCCACCGCTTCAATGCGTTGGTTGGCCGCGTACTCGCGCACTTCCTGGGTGATTTTCATCGAGCAGAATTTCGGCCCGCACATCGAGCAGAAATGCGCCACCTTGGCCGAGTCCTTCGGCAGGGTTTCGTCGTGGTACGAGCGGGCGGTATCCGGGTCCAGGCCGAGGTTGAACTGGTCCTCCCAACGGAACTCGAAACGCGCCTTGCTCAAGGCGTTGTCACGGATCTGCGCGCCCGGGTGGCCCTTGGCAAGGTCGGCTGCGTGCGCGGCGATCTTGTAGGTGATGATCCCGGTCTTCACGTCATCCTTGTTCGGCAAGCCCAGGTGTTCCTTCGGCGTGACGTAGCAGAGCATGGCGCAACCGAACCAGCCGATCATCGCCGCACCGATGCCGGAGGTGATGTGGTCGTAGCCCGGCGCGATGTCGGTGGTCAGTGGGCCGAGGGTGTAGAACGGCGCCTCGTCGCAGCACTCGAGCTGCTTGTCCATGTTCTCTTTGATCAGTTGCATCGGCACGTGGCCGGGGCCTTCGATCATGCATTGCACATCGTGCTTCCAGGCGATCTTGGTCAGCTCGCCGAGGGTTTCCAGCTCACCGAACTGCGCTTCGTCGTTGGCGTCGGCAATCGAGCCCGGACGCAGGCCATCACCCAGCGAGAAGCTGACGTCGTAGGCCTTCATGATTTCGCAGATGTCTTCGAAGTGGGTGTAGAGGAAGTTCTCTTTGTGGTGCGCCAGGCACCACTTGGCCATGATCGAACCGCCACGGCTGACGATACCGGTGACGCGCTTGGCGGTCATCGGCACATAGCGCAGCAACACGCCGGCGTGGATGGTGAAGTAGTCGACGCCCTGCTCGGCCTGTTCGATCAGCGTGTCGCGGAACAGCTCCCAGGTCAGGTCTTCAGCCACGCCGCCGACTTTTTCCAGGGCCTGGTAGATCGGCACGGTGCCAATCGGCACTGGCGAGTTGCGGATGATCCACTCACGGGTTTCATGGATGTGCTTGCCGGTGGACAGGTCCATGACCGTGTCCGAACCCCAGCGGATGCCCCAGGTCAGCTTCGCCACTTCTTCTTCGATGGACGAACCCAGCGCACTGTTGCCGATGTTGCCGTTGATCTTCACCAGGAAGTTACGGCCGATGATCATCGGTTCCAGTTCGGTGTGGTTGATGTTGGCCGGGATGATCGCGCGACCACGGGCGATTTCGTCACGCACGAATTCCGGGGTGATGACTTTCGGCACGCTGGCGCCGAAGCTGTGGCCGGCGTGCTGCTGGTCCAGCAGGCCAGCGGCGCGGGCGACTTCCAGCTTCATGTTTTCGCGGATGGCGACGTATTCCATCTCGGCGGTGATGATGCCTTTGCGCGCGTAGTGCATCTGGCTGACGTTGGCACCCGATTTGGCGCGACGCGGGTTGTTCACGTGGGCGAAACGCAGCTTGGTCAGCTCGGGATCAGCCAGGCGTTCCTGGCCGAAGTTGGAGCTCAGGCCGGCAAGACGCTCGGTGTCGCCACGGGCTTCGATCCACGAAGAGCGCACGTCGGCCAGGCCTTTGCGCACGTCGATGATCACGTTCGGGTCGGTGTAGGGGCCCGAGGTGTCGTACACCACAACCGGCGCGTTGATTTCGCCGCCGAAGTCGGTGGGGGTCACGTCGAGGCTGATTTCGCGCATGGGCACGCGGATATCCGGGCGGCTGCCCTGGACATAGATTTTTTGCGAGCGGGTAAAGGGCTGAACCGATTGCTGATCGACCTGGGCCGATTCACTTAGGTTGGTCGCGTTTTTTGATTTTGTCGTCATCACGGGCTCTCCAGACACACATCCAGGCAGTGGATTTTTGTCGGAGCGAACCTGTAACGAATGGACGCGCCCCTGCACGAAAGTGCGGACGCTGTGCTTGCTGCTCGAGCATGCTCGAAAATCGAAAGTCGATGGTCGAACAACATCCCGGACGAAGCACAAGAGGACTCGCCGGGTGACGAGAAATCTTGTTCCCTACGCAGGCGCTAACCTGATCAGGTTCAACGGGATCCGAAATTATTCGATCTCAGCCTCATAGCAAGGCACCCCGACAAGAACCCGGCCAGTCTAGACACAACCACGAGAGAACGCCATCGCCAGGGCAAAAGGCGTGATGAATGGCGCATATACAGGATTGTTGCCGTGCCCAGGCGCAACTACACTCGCTACGCCGCGCGCCACTTAAGCGCACTCTCATTGTGAACTAGGGATAGCCTCATGCTGCGCAAACTTTCACTGGCCTTGGCCGTGTCTTGTGCGTCCAACGCAATGGCATGGGCCGCCGAAGCGCCCTTGACCAACAAAACCGATCTGGTGAGCGTGTATCAGGAAGCGGTGGACAACAACGCCGACCTGGCCGCTGCCCGCGCCCAGTATGGCGCCCAGAAGGAAGTGGTGCCCCAGGCTCGCGCCGGGTTGTTGCCGAACCTGTCCGGCGGTGCGGAAGTCGCCAATGTGCGCACCGACATCGACCAGCCTTCCGCGGTCGCCAACCGCAGCGCCCGCTCCTACCAGGCCACGCTGTCCCAGCCCTTGTTCCGTGCCGATCGCTGGTTCCAGTTCCAGGCCGCCAAGTCGGTGAATGAACAGGCCTCGCTGCAACTGTCGGCTACCGAGCAGAACATGATCCTGCAAAGCGCCGAGAGTTACTTCAACGTGCTGCGCAGCCAGGACAACCTCGCCTCGACCAAAGCCGAGGAAGCCGCGTTCAAGCGCCAACTCGACCAGTCCAACGAACGTTTTGACGTAGGCTTGTCGGACAAGACCGATGTGCTGCAATCCCAGGCCAGCTACGACACCGCACGGGCCAACCGGATCCTCGCCCAGCGCCAGGTCGACGATGCCTTCGAGGCGTTGATCACCCTGACCAACCGCCAGTACAACTCGCTCCAGGGCATCGTCCACACCCTGCCGATCCTGCCGCCGACGCCGAACGACGCCAAGGCCTGGGTCGACACCGCCGCCAAGCAGAACCTCAACCTGCTGGCCAGCAACTACGCCGTCGATGCCGCCGAAGACACTTTACGCCAACGCAAGGCCGGTCACGCGCCGACCCTGGACGCCGTGGCGAAATACGAAAAAGGCGACAACGACGCCCTGGGTTTCAGCAATCCGAACGCCTTTGGTCGCACCTACAGCGGCGACGTCGATCAGCGCACGCTGGCCTTGCAACTGAACATTCCGATTTTCAGTGGCGGGCTGACCAGCTCCCAGGTGCGCGAATCCTACTCGCAACTCACCCAGACAGAGCAGCAACGCGAAGCCCTGCGCCGGCAGGTGGTGGAAAACACCCGCAACCTGCACCGCGCAGTGAACACCGACGTGGAGCAGGTCCAGGCCCGGCGTCAGTCGATCATCTCCAACCAGAGCGCGGTGGAGGCCACGGAAATCGGTTACCAGGTGGGCACCCGCAACATCGTCGATGTGCTCGACGCCCAGCGCCAGCTGTACACCTCGGTGCGCAACTACAACAACGCCCGCTACGACTACATCCTCGACAACCTGCGTCTCAAGCAGGCGGCCGGGACGTTGAGCCCGGCGGATCTGCAGGACTTGTCGCGCTACCTCAAGCCCGACTACAACCCGGACCGCGACTTCCTGCCGCCGGACCTGGCCCAGGCGGCAGCGGCGCAATTGCGCTCACGGCCGGCGCAGTAGGAGCTGTCGAGTGCAACGAGGCTGCGATCTTTTCCCAGACACTTGAATCCCAAGCGAAAGATCAAAAGATCGCAGCCTTCGGCAGCTCCTACGGGCCAGGCCAGCGATTAGCCTCCGGCTAGCAACCGCCCCAACCCATCCAGCAAGCGCTGCAACGCGCCCTGGTTGGTGCGCATCACCGCAAGCCCCGCCTCGGCCATGCGCTGGGCATCGCGGGGCAGTTCGAACAGGCGCTGCACTGCCAGGGCCAGGCTTTCGGCATCGTCCACTTCCGCCAGCGCACCGGCAGCGCGCAGTTGCGCGGCGATTTCGAGGAAGTTGAACAAATGCGGCCCGCTGAGCACCGGTTTCGCCAGCGCCGCCGGCTCGAGCAGGTTGTGTCCACCGTTGGGCACCAGGCTACCACCGACGAACGCGCTGTCGGCCAACGCGTAGAGAAACAGCAGTTCACCCATGGTATCGCCGAGCAACACCGACGTCTGGGCGGTGACCGGTTGTGCGCTGGAGCGCCGGGCCGTGGCAAAGCCTTCGCTTTCGCACAACTGGTGTACTGAATCGAAACGCTCAGGATGACGCGGCACCAGGATCAGCAACGCATCGGGATAACTGTCGAGCAACCGACGATGGGCGGCCAGCACCACTTCGTCCTCGCCTTCATGGGTACTGGCGGCGATCCACACCGGGCGCTCGGTTGCCTGCCACTGACGGCGCAAGGCGCTGGCGTCTTCGAGCAGTTGCGGGGCGATGCTCAGGTCGAACTTGATGGAGCCGGTGACTTCGACGGTTTCCGCCCGCGCGCCCAACTGGCGAAAACGCTCGGCTTCGGCTTCGGTCTGCACGGCGAACAGGCTCATCTCGGCGAGCATCGGCCGGGTGAGCTTGGGAAAACGCCCATAGCCCCGCGCCGAACGCTCCGAGAGCCGTGCGTTGGCCAGGGCCACGGGAATGCCGCGCCTGGCGCATTGGTGAATGTGGTTGGGCCACAGCTCGGTTTCCATGATCACCGCCAGGGACGGCCGGACCCGGTCGAGAAAACGCTTGGCGGCGCAAGGCAAGTCGTAAGGCAAATAGCAATGCTGGATGCGCGGCTCGTTGGCGAACAACGCCTGGATCCGCTCCGAACCGGTGGGCGTCATGCACGTGACGGTGATCGGCAGCTGTGGATAACGTTGCAGCAAGGCGCGGATCATTGGCGCGGCGGCGATGCTCTCGCCCACCGACACCGCGTGGACCCAGATGCCCCCCGGCACCATGACCGGCAGCCCCCAGGAGAACCGCTCGCCAATGCGCCGGGCATAAGCCGGCGCCTTGCGGGCCCGCAACCACAGCCGAATCGCTACCAGTGGCAGCCCCAGGTAAAACAACGCGCTATAGAGAGTTCTGTTCATGGCGGCGGAGTTTATCGGTTTTTCAGCCAATCGCCTGCAACTGCACGGCAAAACGTTCCGCCAGCCAACGCGCGGCCGGGCCCAGGGGTTCATCGCGGCGCCAGACCAGTTCCACCACCAGCGCCGGCGGGGTCCATTCGCTGCTGAGCTCGACCATGTCGCCCAGGTACGCCGGGTATTGCACTACATGCCGTGGCAGCCAGGCCCAGCCCAGGCCACTCCTCAGCCATTCGGCCAACACATAGAAACTGTCGGCCCGCCAGACCTGCGGGCTGGCCTGTTCACTGCCGGGATAGACACTGGACTGGGTGGCCATCAACAACTGGCGGTGCCGGGCCATTTCCCGGCAGGTCACATAATCATGGTTCGCCAGTGGATGGCCCCTGCCGCACACCGTCACCATCTCGACGCTGCCCAGCACCCGGCGCTCCAGCGCCTCGGGGATCTGGTCGTGATAGAACAGCAAGCCGAGGTCGGCGCGGCGCTCCACCAGTTTGCGCGCCACATCGCCTTGGGCGGCGCTGGCCAGTTGCACTTCGAGGGTGGGAAATTGCTCGGCCAGGGCCGCCAGGCTGTCGATGACCGGTTGATAGGGCATGGCTTCGTCCTGGGCCAGGCGCAACGATGCTTCCTGCCCACGCATCAGCGCCAGGGCCCGGCCATTGAGGCGCTCGCACTGGCGCAGCACTTCCCGGGCCTCTTCGAGCAGGGCTTCGCCCGCGTCGGTGAGCCTGGGCTGACGGCCGCTGCTGCGCTCGAACAAGCTCACGCCCAAATCCGTCTCCAACAACGCAATTGCACTGCTGATGGCCGATTGGGCCTTGCGCTGATCCCGGGCCACAGCCGAAAACGAACGTTTCTCGGCGACCCCGACAAACAGCCGCAGTTGCTCCAGGTTCCACTGCACGTTCATGGCTCAACCTATCTTGATTCCAGATAGGTAATGACTTTACCGCATCTGACCCATCTCTAGAATGGCCCCATCGAAAGACGCAACCGTCGAAGAGGAACCGCCCATGAACGCCTACTACTACCTGGCCATCGCCATCTGTGCCGAAGTCATCGCCACCGTTTCGATGAAAGCGATCAAGGGCCTGAGCACGCCTCTGCCTTTGCTGCTGGTCATCGTCGGCTACGGCACCGCGTTCTGGATGCTGACGCTGGTGGTGCGCACCGTACCGGTGGGCGTGGCTTATGCGGTCTGGGCCGGGCTGGGGATCGTCATGGTCAGTGTCGCGGCGTTGTTCATCTATGGGCAGAAACTGGACGTGCCGGCGATGCTGGGGATGGCGTTGATTGTGCTTGGGGTTGTCGTGATCCAACTCTTTTCCAAGACTGCTGGCCACTGAAAACACGGATTAAAAGGACTGAAAACACATGTTCGGCAAGGGGAAGTCTGTGGGAGCAAGGCTTGCCCGCGATGAAAACGACGCGGCCTCTCTGGAACCGAGGCGCCCGTATCGCGAGCAAGCTTTGCTCCCACAGGTTGACCGCCAACAAATTCCCTCTGCATTGAGTCTGTATACTGCGCCCTCGTCTTGAACACTGAGGTCGCTCATGCCATCCGTTATTTCCACCGACATTCTGATTGTCGGCGCAGGCGTCGCCGGCCTCTGGCTGAATGCACGCCTGCGTCGCCAGGGTTTTTCGACCGTGCTGGTGGAAAGCGCCAGCCTCGGCGGCGGGCAGAGCGTCAAATCCCAGGGCATCATCCATGGCGGCGCCAAGTACGCCTTGCATGGCGCCCTGAGCGGTGCGTCGGAAGCCATCGCCGACATGCCGCGTCGCTGGCGCGAAGCCCTGAAAGGTGAAGGTGAGCTGGACCTGTCCGGCGTGCGCATGCTGTCCGATGCCCATTACCTCTGGTCCCCCGGCACCCTGGCCGGCAACCTCACCAGTTTCTTTGCCAGCAAGGCCGTGCGAGGGCGGGTCGACCAGGTCAAGGGCGACCAGTTGCCGCCGGCCCTGCAAGACAAGCGCTTCAAGGGCAAGGTCTATCGCCTGGCCGAGCTGGTGGTGGACGTGCCGAGCGTGATCGCGCGCCTGGCGGAACTGGCCGGCGACAGCTTGCTGGCCGGGCAGCACATCGAACCGCTGCGCGAAGGGGGCGAGCTGATCGGACTCAAGGTCGATGGCCGCGAGATTCGCGCCCAGCGTATTGTCCTCAGCGCCGGGGGCGGCACCGCCGACCTGCTCAACGCCTTGGGCCTGGACCAGCCAGCCATGCAGCGCCGGCCGCTGCACATGGTCCTGGTCAAGGGCCCCAGCCTCAAGCCGCTCTACGCCCATTGCCTGGGCGGCGGACCGAAGCCGCGCGTCACCGTGACCACTCATCCGGCGGCCGATGGCCAATGGGTCTGGTACGTGGGTGGCGATCTGGCCGAAGGTGATGGCGTGACCCGCGAGCCTGCCGCGCAGATCGCCGCCGCCCAGAAAGAACTCGGCCAATTGTTGCCTTGGATTGACCTGAGCACCGCGCAATGGGCCACGCTGCGGGTTGACCGCGCCGAACCGTTGCAGTCGGGCCTGACCCGCCCGGATAACGCCTTCCTCGCCGAACAGGATCGCTTGCTGGTGGGCTGGCCGACCAAACTGGCCCTGGCCCCGGACTTCGCCGATCGGGTGGTCAACGCCCTGCAACGCGATGGCATCCAGCCAAGCCACCCGGCCCCACTGCCGGACCTGCCGAAGCCGCCGATGGGCGTCCCTGCCTGGGAGCAACTGCTGCCATGAGCCAACCGACCCTGCATGACCTCTATCGCCCCCTGGGCCATGACGGCCCGCGGGTCTCCCCCCTGGGCCTGGGTACCGTCAAGCTCGGTCGCGACCAAGGCGTCAAATACCCCAACGGCTTTCAGATCCCCGATGACGACGAAGCGCGCATGTTGCTCAAACTGGCGCGCGACCTGGGTATCAACCTGATCGACACCGCGCCGGCCTATGGCCGCAGCGAAGAGCGCCTCGGCCCGCTGCTGCGCGGCCAACGCCAGGACTGGGTGATTGTCAGCAAGGTCGGCGAAGAATTCAGCGACGGCCAGTCACGCCACGACTTTAGCGCCGCCCATACCCGGTTCTCGGTGGAACGCAGCCTCAAGCGCCTGGAAACCGACTATATCGACCTGGTCCTGGTACATTCGGATGGCAACGACCTGGCGATCCTCAACGACAGCGAGGTCTACCCGACCCTGGCGGCGCTCAAGCGCGAGGGCAAGATCGGCGGCTTCGGTTTTTCCGGCAAGACTGTCGACGGTGGCTTGAAAGCCTTGGAACAAGGCGATTGTGCGATGGTCACCTACAATCTGAACGAACGAAACGAAAAGGCTGTCATTGACTACGCCAACGAACACGGCAAGGCGATCCTGGTGAAAAAGGCCCTGGCCAGCGGCCACGTCTGCCTGAGCCCCGGGGTAGACCCGGTTCGCGCCAGCTTCGAACTGTTGTTTGAGCATCCTGGGGTCGCCAGTGCTATTGTCGGCACCATCAATCCGCTGCACCTCGCCCATAACGTCGCGACCGTAGCCCAGGTCCTGCGTAAAAACTGACGCCGCCCTACGCGGCCTTAAGGAAGGAGCCGACATGCCGCGTACGCTCATCAGAAAGAATCCCAGCAACTTCAAGACCCTGCCCCTGTTCGTCGAAGCGACACCCGAAGGCCTGACTTACCAGAGCGTCGGGATGCCGCTGAATTTCGCCCAGACCTTGCAGCGCCGCCGCCCGGTAGCCGTGGCCGATGCCGAGCGCTTTTCCCTGGAGTTGGCAAACCTGGGCGTTTCTGTGCGCCTGACCCTGCATTGGCAGAACCGCGACTATTGGGTACTGGTGCGCCAGCGCCGGCAGGATCGCGGCGATGTGGTGCTCAAGCTGATTTCCGGCTACGTCCCGGCCCACGAGTTGAACCTGCCACTGCTTACCGCCATCAGCGAAATTGCCGAAGAATGCCTGCTGGAAACCCCGGAAGGTTGGCTTGGCGGGCGTTTCAACGACACCTGGCTGCCGGCCCCCTACGCCACCGCCCTGCATTACCGCGAAGCCTTGCCGTTTCGGCTGACTCCCCTGTCGGGCTCGGCCCGCCCGGTGCGCAGCGCCAACCTGCAACTGATCGAGCGACCACGGGCCTACGTGCACCTGCCGACGGCATCGCTGCAACTGATCTATGACTTGCGTTTGGATGTGCCCAAGGAAGCCAAGTCCCTGAGCCTGTTTCACGTCGATGAGCGTCTGGAAGGCGACCAGTTGGTCGCGCGCCTGGACCGCAAGCGGCCGGACCTGTACCTGATGCCGCTACAGGACGGCCAACCCATGCCCGAGCTGTATACCTTGAAAAAGGACCAGCTGTACCCGGCCAGCACCCGTGGGCTGTACCTGGCGGAGAGCTTTGCCAAGCAGGACGGCTGGCTGGTGCGAGACGAGCGGATTCGCTGGAAGGACTGGCTGCGCCAACAAGGGCTGACGCCACCGGGCAAGGAGTCAGGCCTGACCCGACTCAAGGGCAAGGCCCGGCAATTGCTCAAGAAGATCGTGCCGCGCAAGGCGGCTCGTTAGGACTGATGCCCCTTTTCTAGCTGGACAACGGCCCCCTGTGGGAGCGAGCTTGCTCGCGATGGCGGTGTATCAGTCAAATGAATACTGACTGATCCAACGCCATCGCGAGCAAGCTCGCTCCCACAACATCAGTTGTTGCGAATTTTTTCCACAATCGCCGTCGTCGAGCTGTTTTCCACCAGCCCCAACACCTTCACGGTGCCGCCGTAGGCGGTGACGATGTCCGCACCCACGACCTGGTCGATCCCGTAGTCCCCGCCCTTGACCAGCACATCCGGCTTGACCTGGCGCAGCAGGTTTTCCGGCGTACCCTCGCTGAAGCTGATCACCCAGTCCACCGCACCCAGGCCGGCCAGGACCGCCATGCGCCGGTCGACGCTGTTGATCGGACGACCAGGCCCTTTGAGACGGCTCACGGACGCATCGTCATTGACCGCGACGATCAGGCGGTCACCTTGCGCCCTGGCCTGCTCGAGGTAGGTCACATGGCCCGCGTGCAGAATGTCGAAGCAGCCGTTGGTGAAGACGATTCGTTCGTTGTGGGCACGGGCGTCGTCAACGGCCAACAGCAGTTGCTCCAGGCCCAGAACGCCTCTCTCGGAGCCTTCCTCGCGCTGAATGGCGCGGCGCAGCTCGGGGGCGCTGATGGCTGCCGTGCCAAGCTTGCCGACGACAATGCCTGCCGCCAGGTTCGCCAGGGCGACCGCATGGGGCAATTCCTCGCCGGCAGCGATCGCCGCGGCCAGGGTGGAAATCACGGTGTCGCCGGCACCCGTCACGTCGAACACTTCCCGGGCACGGGCCGGCAGGTGCAACGCCGGGTGATCGGGGCGCAGCAGGGTCATGCCATGCTCGCCACGGGTCACCAGCAAGGCGCCAAGGTCGAGGTCTTGCATCAGCTGCGCGCCTTTGCTCACCAATTCGTGTTCATCGACGCAACCGCCGACGATGGTTTCGAATTCGCTGAGGTTCGGCGTGATCAGGCTGGCGCCACGGTAAATGGAAAAATCCTTGCCCTTGGGATCGGCCAGGACCGGAATGCCACGGGCACGCGCGGCCTGGATCAGCGCCTGGTGGTTTTTCAACGCGCCTTTGCCGTAGTCCGACAACACCAGGACCTTGATGCCTTCGAGCAGGTTGTCGACCTCGGCACCGAGGGCCAGCGGATCGGTGGCGAAAGGTTCTTCGAAGTCGATGCGCAGCAGTTGTTGGTGACGGCTCATGACCCGCAGCTTGACGATGGTCGGCTGGTGCGCAATGCGTTGGAATATCGCACGTACGCCCGCGCCCTTGAGGCTGTTGGTCAGGCTGTCGGCAGCCTCGTCGTCGCCGGTCACGCCCACCAGGGAAGCCGGCGCGCCGAGGGCGGCGATGTTCAGGGCAACGTTGGCGGCACCACCGGGGCGATCCTCGATGTGCTCGACCTTGACCACCGGTACCGGCGCCTCAGGGGAAATCCGTGAGGTACCGCCATGCCAATAGCGGTCGAGCATGACATCGCCGACCACCAATACAGGGGCTTGATCGAATCGCGGCATGGACAACTTCATGGAGCATCCCACATACAAAATGAACAGGGCCGCGATATTAGCACAGGGTTGGCGAAGGCTTGTCCATGGCAGCAACGCGAAGCCAGGATGGGGACTCGATCAGATTTGCAGCAACGCCGATAGTCGCGCACAAGCCTGGGCCAGCTCCACCTCGCTGGTGTTGATCTCACAGTCCGGCGCAAGCGGCGCCTCGTAGGGACTGTCGAGCCCGGTGAAGTTCTTGATCCGCCCGGCACGGGCCTCGCGGTACAACCCCTTTGGATCACGCTGGGCACAGACGTCAAAAGGGGTACTCACATAAACCTCCACGAAGGTGCCCTCGGGGAACAGATGTCGGGCCGCTTCCCGGTCAGCGCGAAACGGTGAGATGGCCGCAACGATGACGATCAGGCCGGCATCGACCATCAAGCGCGCCACCTCGGCAATGCGGCGGATATTTTCCTTGCGGGCCTCGGCATCCATGCCCAGGCCCCGGCACAACCCCTGGCGCAGGTTGTCGCCATCGAGCAGGGCCGTGTGCAGGCCCATCTGGTTGAGCTGCACTTCCAGGGCATTGGCCAGCGTCGACTTGCCCGCCCCCGACAGCCCTGTCAGCCAGATGCAGCGGGGGCGCTGGGCTTTGATGGCGGCCCGATCCTCGGGCGTGAGCGCCTGGGCAAAAGGACGAATCTGCACCTGTTGCATCGATACCTTTGACGTTTCATTCATAACCAAGCATCTCGTAGTCACGTTGGTACACCCGCCGTACCAGCCGACGGGTCCGTACCGAGCAAATTTCCCTTACCGGCACCGCAGCGCGCTGCCGGGTGCGGTTCACATGGGGCAACGTCGCAGCCAGTCCCAGATGCTCGCACACCCGCTGATAGTCCCTGCCCAGGTATTCCTGATAACCGATGAAGTCCATCGCCAGGTGGCCGAGGGAATCGGTGAGGAAATCTGTCTGGGCAGCGAAATGCAATTGCCGGGTGATGTTCTCCGGGTGCAGCCAGCGCGCGACGAAATCATCGAAGTCGCGGTATTGGCCGACCAGTTTCTGAGCCGCATGATCGCGCGGCCCCAACGTGTTGCCCCGCAGGAAAGCATAGGCCGAATATGCACGTTCCAGCGGATCACGAACAAAGGCAAACTTGAAACTGGCGGCGTACTGCTGCGCGAACTGCTCTTCGTACCAATACAACGGCAGGTGGCCCGGGGTGTAGCCATCGAAAAGCCCCACGCAAATACTGCTACCGGCGCATTTGGGCACATGGATGAACAGGCAGCCGCGCTGGGCGAAAGCTTCGGGGAAACGGCAATTGGCCGACATCGATTTGTTCACGACCTGCCGATCGACAACCGACAGGCGCCCCAACAGAAAGGAGCGCTGCGATTTGGGCAGTAACTTCCACAGATAGCGTTGCAGCATGCACGTCCACGCGCGAGAGGGATGGCCCCCTCGATGACTGAAGTTGGTCCAGGAAAATCCTGTGGCCAGACCTTAGCAGTCACGGGTCGCAGATTTATTGTGGGTTGGTCAAGGCAGGTAAGGATTCCGATACAAACCTGTGGGAGCAAGCCTGCTCGCGATGGCATGGCACATTCAACATCACCGCCCCAGACACACCGCTATCGTCGGAACGCCGCCCGGAGCAAGCTCGCTCCCACATTGGCACTGAGGCGCGCACAACATCTGTGTCCGACGCCGGACCTGTGGGAGCGAGCTTGCTCGCGATGGCACCGGCACATTCAAGATCACCGGCCCAGGCACGCCGCTATCGTCGGAGCGCCGCCCGGAGCAAGCTCGCTCCCACAGTTGATCGAAGCCGCTATCCCAGCCAGGGATCCGAACTCAGGCGATATTCTGGGCAGGGGCGTCCAGTCCCATGGCATGAAGACGCGAGTAGTAGCCATTCTGCGCCAGGAGCTCGCCATGGGTACCCCGTTCGACGATACGGCCCTGGTCCATTACCAGGATCATGTCGGCTTTTTCGATGGTCGACAGACGATGCGCGATGACCAGGGTCGTACGGCCTTTCATGACCTGGTCCAGCGCGGCCTGGATATGCCGTTCGGACTCGGTGTCCAGCGCCGAAGTGGCCTCGTCGAGGATCAGCAGCGGCGCGTTCTTCAACAACGCCCTTGCAATGGCCAGGCGCTGGCGCTGGCCGCCGGACAGCAGCACGCCGTTTTCACCCACCTCGGTGTCCAGGCCATTGGGCAACTGCTCAATGAAGTCCATGGCATAGGCATCCCGGGCCGCCTTTTCAATATCCGCCCGTGGCGCACCGGCCAGGTCGCCGTAGGCGATATTGTTGGCCACCGTGTCATTGAACAGCGTGACATGCTGGGTCACCTGGGCGACATGACGACGCAGGTTGCGCAGGCGGTAGTCTTCGATTTCCACGTCGTCGAGCAGGATCTGGCCGAGCTCATGGTGATAGAAGCGCGGAATAAGGCTCGCCAGGGTCGACTTGCCGCTGCCCGAACGGCCCACCAGTGCAATCATCTGCCCGGGTGCCGCGGTGAAGCTGATGTCCTTGAGCACCTCGCGATCAGCGCCGGGGTAGGTAAAGCTCAGGTTGCGCACATCAAGACGACCGCTGACCCGCTCCTGCTCGACCGTACCCCTGTCGACCTCCGGTTCGACATCCAGTTGCTCGAAGATGCTCTCGGCACCGGCCACGCCTTTCTGGATGGTGGAGCTGACTTCCGAGAGCTGCCGAATCGGCTTGGGCAGCAAACCCGCGGCCGTGATGTAGGCCACCAGGTCACCCGCCGTCGCGTCGCCACGCAGGAACAGCACCAGGAACATCAGGGCCGCCATGGCGGTGTAGATCACCAGTTGCAGCATTGGCGTATAGACCGCGCCGGTGCGAGTCATGCGCAATTGCTTATCGGTATTGCCCTGGCTGGCGTTGGTAAAGCGCTGCTCTTCGTAGGCCTCGCCGCCGAAGCTGCGCACCACGCGGTAACCCTGGATGGTCTCGGAAGCAACGTGGGTCACGTCGCCCATGGCCACCTGGATCTTTTTGCTCTGCTTGCGGAATTTCTTGCTGGTGCTGCTGACCATGACCGCGATCAGCGGCAGGATCGCCAACATCACCAGGGTCAGCTTCCAGTTCATCCATACAAGGTAGGCAAAGAGGAAGACCACGGAGAGACCTTCGCGGATCACCACCTTGATGGCATCGGTGGCGGCACCGGTGACCATGGTCACGTTGAAGGTGATCCGGGAGATCAGGTGCCCGGAATTGTGGGTGTCGAAATAGCGATTGGGCAGCACCAGCAATTTCTTGAACAACTCGACCCGCAGGTCGTGCACCAGCCCCAGGGAAACCTTGGCCAGGTAATAGTTGCCCAGGAACGACCCCAGGCCCTGCCAGGCCGCGATCAGGACGATCAGCAGCGGCACTGCCATCAGCAGTTTCAAGTCCTTGAGATACGGCACGTTGGGAAAGAGCACCGCATCGGGGTTGCTCAAGCCGTCGACGAAATATTTGAGAATCCCAGCCAACATGGGCTGGGTCGAAGCAAATATCACGAAACCCACGATACTCAGCAGGAAAATGCCCGCGTAGGGTTTGACGTATCCCAGCAACCGAAAATAGATCTTCAGGCTGGAATCCTGTTCCGCTTTGGGCGGTGCGTCACTCATCGTCGGGCTCACTGGTTAGGAAGAACGCGGAATTTTATCACAGCCACCGGAATTGGCCCGCGCCCAGGTCAAAACGCCGGCCAGGCCAATCGGCAACCAGGTAATGAACCATTCGGCGCGAGCGGTTCCGGTCAGGCTCGCAGCGTCGAACTGCATCGCCAGGAACGAAAACACCCACATACCAAGCACGCCCCGACCCAGCAGGCTGTCCCGGGCACGCCAGGCTTCGCGCAACACGGAGAACCAGACGATGCACCACAACAACAACCCCGGCAGCCCGAGTTGGATGGTGACGTGGCTGAACAGATTGTGGGCATGATCAAATTGGATGCCGTGGCTGATAACCCGATAGTCGGCTGCCAAGCCAAGACCGCCCCACGGACGCTCGGCAATCATGCGCAGGCTCGACATGAAAATCTCGGGACGATAGGAGGCACCGCGCGCCATGACCAACGGCTCGAACAGCCAGAAGGTCAGCATCGCCAGCACCAGGGCCGTGGCGGCGATAATCCGGGCACGCTGCCCCCGACAGTAAATTGGCATGGCCAGTACGCTAAGCAGCAAGGCCAGCGCAGCGCCGCGGCTCTGGCTCGCGACCACAAAGACGGCCAACACGCCCAGGGCTACCACCCAAAGCACTTGCAACCCTATATGACGCGGCATCCAGTGCAGCAACCAGATAGCCGCCAATCCGATCACGTAGCCACCGAGGATCGGATGGGACAATTCCCCCAGCCCTTCCAGGCGAGCATCCCAGTGATTGTTCGCATACCCGTAGAAATGGATGATGGCCATCAAGGCCGTCAGCGCGAGCCCCAGGCCACCCCATTGCATGATACGAATCACACGCTCGGGTCGGCCGTCGGCAAAAATCGGGAAAAACAACAGGAATGTCAGGATGTAGAGCAGTCGCTTGACCTCACGGACAGGCTCTGCCACCTCGGCCCAGAACAGTGTGGCCAACGCCCAGAGCATCAACGCCAGCAATGCCGTGCAGATCACCCTTTGGGCGCGCCACAACTCCACCAGCCGATGGCGGGCGGGCCAGGCGAAGACGATTACCGGCAACCAGACGAATGCAACCAACCCTTGCTGATAGATTTTGTTGGTCGGTGCCAGGGCTATCGCCAGCAAAAACCATAACAAGCCAAAGGCCATCCAGCCCTGCGCCCAACGTGTCGCCTGCATCTATCACTCCTAAACGGTGTACCAACCAAGCCGACATGGTGAAAACAAAAACTTTTGGGCATCATGGCCCGCCACGGCACCGGTTCTTTCAACAAGGTTTCCCTACGATGCAATCCTCACGGCTTCCCCAAGCCGCTTTGAATCAATTGATTGAAGGCGCCAGCATTCTGGAGGCCGACAGCTACGGCCCAAAAGTCTATCTGCTGCAGGATGGTAATATCCTCAAGCTGTTTCGCCGCAAGCGGTTTTTTTCTTCGGCCCTTCTAAGGCCCTATTCAACGCGATTCATCAATAATGCAGCCCGCCTGCAGAAGCTCGGTGTACCGACCCTCGAAGTGCTGGCCTTCTACAAATTGCAAAAACCCGGCATGACCGCCGTACTGTATCGACCTCTTCCGGGAAAAACCCTGCGTCAATTATCGAATCAGGAAAATTTCAGCTGGCAGCATACCCTTCCGGCGCTGGTCGAGTTGATCCGCAGCCTGCACGCCAGCGGTATTTATTTCCGCTCGCTGCACCTGGGCAACATCGTCGTCACGCCGGAAAACAAACTGGGACTGATTGATGTGGCCGACATGCGCTTCCTGCGCTCGCCGCTGCCACGCTACCTGGCACGCCGGAACTTGCAACATTTCGCTCGTTATATTGCCCGGGAGAACCTGAACGGGAGCTTTCCAATGCAGGCATTGGAACGTGCCCTATTGGCCTGAGATCAACTGCCGGGCGGTCTGGCTGAAACTCGACCAGGCCTCGTCAGGTGCCAGCGCCTGATACTGGACCGCCGCGACCGCACTGGACGGAGTCTGTGCCGCCCGCCTGATCGCCTCGCTCCAGCCCTCTTCGTCATTGAGCGGCGCGTACCAGCCGGTGTCGCCCAACTGCTCACGAAAGACCGCAAGTTCGCTGGCAAGCACCGGGACACCAGCCAGGACAGCCTCCTGGAGGATCAGCCCAAGGCCCTCGTCCAAGGACGGGATCAGCACCCAATCAAACGCCCTGTAGAGCGTCGCGACATCTTCCAGATGCCCTGTCAGCAAGACCTTGTCGACCAGATCCGGCTGGGCGATTCGCGCTTGCAGCGTCTCGCGCCGAGGCCCTTCACCGACAATCACCAGGCGCCAATCGGGATGGTTGGCCGCCGCCCGGCCAAACGCCTCCAGCAGACTGGCGAACCCCTTGTTGTCCACCAGCCGTCCTACGGCGCCAAATACCCGCCCCCCTGCGCCAGGCAACCCCAGCCGAGCACGCGCCTCTTCGCGAGACAGCAGTGCAGACTGGAAGGCCGCCGGATCGAACGCGCTACGCAGCGCAGTCACCTGGATGCCCAACTCGTCCTGGAGCGACATCGCGAGGGTTTCGGAGACCGCGGCCAGGGTCAGGCGTGAGGCAGGGAAGCCACGCAACAGTTCACGGCCCGCGGGATTGAGCCGTGTCGCACCATGGAAAATCACCACCACGCGGATCTGCGGCAGATCCTTGAGGACCGGCAACAAGGTACGCGCCACGCCAACGCCATCAAGCAACACCACACGAGCATCGCTGTCGAGAAATTCCTGGCGGAAACGGCTGTGCATCAAGGGCTTGAGCAGGCGCCAGACATGTCGTCCCTTGAGCTGGGCCGAGGTCATATTCCACTCAAGCGCCGCCCCGACATCCACCCGACAGGCAGCCGCCGCCCCCTGCAAGAGCCACGTCTTGACAGGCATCGCAGGCTCCATCCGCGAGAGGATCTGATTATGGACCTTGTGTACCGAAGCGAACGGCGAACCGCCCGCCCACATGACATTGATAACGCTCATCGAGCAGCAAACCTTTTATCGCGGACCAGGATCCGTGCTTGGCGGGATTAATAGTTGATAAGCCAGCCGATGCAGACTCCGAGCAAGAAAACCAAGGACAACTTGACGTGCTCGCGGCGCTTGCGGCGCTCCTTGCGCCGGCGCTCCACGGGCACTTCCACATGAACCCCGAATCCGGTGTGCAAAATAGCATCTCCTTCGAGCGTAACCGCCGTCAAGTTCAGCTGGGCATAGCGCATAGACAGAGCCTTTTCGCCACCGAAACTGGCAAAGGGTGCGCAGAGGCCATACTCCTTCAACCGTCGCAGGCCTGGGTTGAGCGAGAAGCTTTGCCATTCGGGCTTGTCTGAAATCAATGGATAACAGGGCACGCCACCAATGACTTCACGTTCGCCCAAGTGAATGTAGGGGCTATGTACGCACAAGTCGTAGACATAGTTGCGCAACCACACTTGGAGAATATCCGGCCGCAGCTCCAGGATCGTGCGCGAATCCTCGACGAAGGCCGGGCGATAGAACTCCCAGTCATCCTCGCAGTGAAAGACATAAGGCGTCTTGACATGCTCGTACGCCAGATCGATCGAGGCCAGTTGCCCCAGCTTCGGCCGATTGACGAAGACCCTCGTGCGGTCCTTCCAGTGAGCGGGGATGGCGGCATGTACACCTTCGTCACCGGCATCTTCGGTAATGAAGACTTCACGAATCGGCGCGGTATTGAAGCGGTCGAAGCTCTCCAGGGTCCGCTTGAGCAGATCGCACCGGCCGCAACTGGTTACCACAAGGGTAATATCACTCTCGTCGGAAAACTGCACTGCAATACCATCTAGTCAAACGCCACCCCTGAATCGGATGACTGAACGGTTCGTGTCAAACGCCCAGCCTCAGGCGCAATGTCTCCAGCAAACTCAGCGGAGCCCGAGGCCGCAAGGGCGGCTCCAGTGCTTCAACAATCTTCTGCCCGATGCGCGCGAAACTGAACTGCTCCAGCGCCAGCTCCTGGCCGTTGCGCGCCACACTGCGCGCCAGCTCGGGGTCGGCGCGCAACCGGGAAAGCTTTTCCTGGAGCTGCGCAATGTCACGGTACAACACCACGTTGTGCATGTCCTGCAACCCCAACGCGCGCGCCTCGTCGACGCCCTGATCGAACGCCAGCAGCACACAACCGCAGGCCATGGCCTCGAAATTCTTGATCATGAATTCGCCCATGCCCACGTCGGCACTGACGAAAAAGCGGATACGGTTGAGGGTCTCGCAATACTCTTCGCCGGACTTGGTCCGGGTCACGACCAGCGGCTCAACGCGTCCCAGCTCATCCAGCAGCGCCTTGCGACCGCTGTAGGCAACACTGTTGGTGCTACCAACGAAGGCCAACTCGATGTCCCGCTCACGGCCCTGATCCTGCAATAACGACTGATCGTAGCCCTTGGGCACGAAAACCGCATCGAAACCTTCGCCACGCAGACGTTCGGTCACCATGAAGCCGGAACTGATCACCCGCACCCACGGCAGGCGACGGTAATGCGCACTGAACTTGCCGGTGTATTTGCATGGAATGTAATTCTGGTAGGCATCGTGCTCGAGGATCACCAGGTTGGGGATCGTGCGGATGAAGCCGGCCTGGCGGATCTCCTGCTTGAAGCGCAGGAAAAATACGATCCGGTCATAACGCGAGACGTCCACATGGCGGCGGAAATATCCCCGCAGGTTGCGTTGTTCCTTGCTGTCGAGCCAGCGCAAGTCGCACTCGCAATGAGCGGCCACGCCTTCGTAGAGCCGGTCCAGAATGGCCCGCTGTTCTTTCTGCACCAGAAATAGAACTTTCATCGTCTTCCTTGCGGCACCGAACGACTTGATAAATAACCGGGGGCCTTTTTGCGCCGCAGCGCAAAGACGCCCCGCCTTGGGCCTTTACAGCCGCCAGAACAATTCATGGCGACGTACAGCCTTGCGAAAAAATTCGTTCTCGCCATACGCCGAGCCGGCGCGCCCGGCCAGCAGGCGCTGGAGGCCACGGCGCAGGCGACGCTTGAACGGCGCGCGCGGTTGCAGATCGTGCATCATGCCCAGCGCCATGGCCTTGTCACGCTGTCCAGGCACTGCCAGCGGCAGGCTGACAGGATGCATTGGCAGGGCCGGATCGAAATACGGCGGCAACGCAATGCCCGTACCCGTATTCCCCATGGGCCAACGGTCGTTGTCGTGCAAATGATTGGCGTAGCCCAACAGCGTGCTCGGCTGCCACTCCAGGCCTTCGAGGGCTTGCAGGACAGCATGATGGGCGCAGAGATGGTCCGGGTGCGGATCAAGGGTCGGATGCGGCAACACAATGACCTCGGGACGCGCCTTGAGCAGCAGTTCACGCAGGTCCGCCAACAGGTTGTTCCAGGTCGGCGCGCCGTCGGCATCGCCAGGCAGCAGGAACGGGTTCAACTGACGGAACAGCCGGGTATCGCTCAGGTCAGCCTCGCGAGAACCTTGGGGCTGGCTCGGCGCCGCTTGCATGGCCGCCAGTTGCAGGCAGAAGTAACCCAACTGCACACAATGCGCTTCAGGCACCCCGGCCCAACGCGGTACGGCGATGCTGTCCCAGGCGCGCAAACGGCCCTTGAGCCGCGCCGCTTCAACGCGATCCAAGCCCATCTGTCGATAATGTTCGGCTTCGATTTCACCGGCGGTCAGCGTGACGATCCAGGCTTCGTCAGCCTGGCTGTACAAGCCGTAGGCGGCCAGCTCCGCATCGTCGGCATGGGGAGCGATGACCATCACCCGCTGGTGCTGCACTTGCGGCGGCGTGAAGGACCATAGCGTCGGCTCGCCCAGCAAACGGCAATGGCGCCCGCGCAGGCGCAGCTCGCCTCGGGACAATGCCGGGCCCTGCTCGCTGAGATTGAGATAGCGCAGGCCGTTGACCCCGCGCTCGAAAGTTTGCAGGTCCCGTTCGCCGCCCAACAATTCGACAACCGGGTCGATGAAGCGCCCCAGCCGGGTGCTCTTGACCCGCAACGCGAGAATCAGCGTCGCGCCATCGTCCAGAATCACGCCTTCGTCCAGCCGCAGCCGCCCGGCATTGAGGTGCACCTTGGGTTGCTGGGTGAACGGCGGGAAGCTGTACTGGTAATCATCCCTGGGCGAATAGAACAGATGATCGGCGAACCACGCCTCATGGGCGATCCAACCCAGCACCGCCAGCACCAGGGGCAACCACCAGGCCACCGCCACCCCCAGCAAGGCCAGCGCGATGAGGGCGAGCAGCAGTCCCACGCGCTTGTTGCGACGGTGGCGCTTGAGCAACTGTTGCTTGCGACTGATCGGTGGGTTCATACGGTAAACACCGGCACGGGGTTGCACCAACGGTCCTTGTATTCCCGGTCCGCTCGGCCGAACGAAAAACGCAACGGCTTGCCGGCGGCACGGGCATGTTCCCAGGCGCTTTGGGTGTTGAGAAAGCTCAACACGCTGCCGGGGCTGAATTCGCGAGTCTGTGGGTCGACACCACCGTTGATGTACTCGACGCTGATCCATTCGGGCGCTTCGACGCGATACACCAATTGAATGGCAATCGGCGCATCGTTGAGGAAGATCACCGAACCGATCAGCCATTCGCGCAGCAACTCGATCACCTCGCCCATGCGCTCGGCACCGGTGGCCGCAAAGCCCCAGCGCCGCAGGAACAGGTCGCAGTAGATCGAGGCCAGCTCGGCGCTGGAAAACTCGCCGACCGGCCGTACCACCCCGCCCGCCTCTTCCAGCAAGCGCAGCTCACGGCGCTGGTTGTAGCGAAACTTCTTGGACAGTTCTTCCGGCGTGCGAGCCATGGCCAGTTGCTCCTGCTGCAACTTCAAGCCACTGAAGCGCCCCTCGTTGAGGGCCGACAGGTAACGCCCGCGATGACGCAACGGCGCTTGTGCATCGGGCGCCGCCGGCAGGATCAGTTCGGCATTGCCCAGGTCGAACAAGCCCTTCTTGCCGCTGCGCTTGAGCACGTCCTTGGACAACGCCAGGTCGCGGCCCCAAGTGGGTATGGCCGCCTTGAGTTCACCGTTCTGCTCGAACGCCAGATAACGCACGGGAATCCCGGCCAGGGCCGCCAGGCGCTCGACCACCAGGGGATGGGTCGCCACACTGCCGCCAAAACGCTGCCAGGCCTGGGCATAAATCGACGCGTCTACGGCTGTCCAGCCGCGCTCACGCCAGCCTTGGAATCGATTGAACATTCAGGCCCTCGGCGCCAGTTCGGTGACTTGGGGCAAACGCCAGAATGCCTCGCGTACGGCGCGATCCGAGAAGCGCTCGCGCAAGCGGTCGAGCATCAGCTCGGCGCATTGGCGACGCTGCAGATCGTCCATGGCCGCCAGGTGTTGCAGCCCCTGGGCCATGTGCTCGGCGTCGCCCAGCGGAAACAGGATGCCCACACCTTCGACCACTTCCTTGGCCCCCCCGCAGGCCGTGGCCAGCAACGGTACACCGGCGGCCATGGCTTCGAGCAGCACCATGCCGAACGGCTCATGGTCGGAACTCAGGGCAAACACATCGAACGCGCGGAAATAACGGCGCGCCTCGGGCACCTGGCCGAGCAACAGCACGCGATCGGCGATGCCCAATTCCAGCGCCAATGCCCGGAGGTCCTGCTCCAGGCGGCCCTTGCCAAGAATCGCCAGCTGACTGTTGGCCGGCAAATACTTCAGCGCCGCAGCAAAGCCGCGCAGCAGCGTGGCCTGGTCCTTGTCCGGGTGCAGGCGACCGACATTGCCGACAATCCAGGCCTGCGCATCCAGCCCCAGGGTCTGTCGTGCCTCCTCGCGGGAGACCAGGCTGGCCTGCGTGGCATCGAGGTCGATGCGGTTGTAGAGCGTCTGGATCCGCGTGGCCGGCCACTTCGGCAGGCAGCGGCGCATGTCGTCACGCACCGCATCGGAAACCCCGAGCAGGCTCAGGCGTTTACGAAAAACCTGGGCGAACAGCCGGCGGGTACGCCGTTGGTAGTCACCGAAGGCATGATGCACGCCGATCACCGGCAAGCGGGTACCGAGCAGGGCGATGTAGATCGGCTTGAAGCGATGGGCAATGCAGAAACTGAAATTGCGTGAGGCGGCAATCTTGCGCAGATCGCCGATGGCACCCAGCTTCAGGCCACGAATGGCACTGGAGCTGTACTCCATGAACAGCACCTCGTCCGAGGCACAAGCGGCGGCGACTTGTGCATCCGCCGCCCCGGTGAGAAACACCGTGGTCACGCGATAGCCAGTGCCCGTGAACAGGCTGGCGTACTGACGGGCGCAGTCCAGGAACGGCCCGTCATAACCGTGGCAGAACTGCAGCACATGTCGCTCAGCCGAGCGTGTCATAAGCGTCCACGCCGTCTTTGACCACCAGGATGTCTTCCATGATCAGGTACTGCAGGTCGGAACCGAAGAACATGTTCAGCGCGTCGGTCGGCGAGCAGATCATCGGTTCGCCACGACGGTTGAGCGAGGTATTCAGCGACACGCCATTGCCGGTCAGGACTTCCAGGGCCTTCATCATGTCGTAGTAGCGCGGGTTGTATTCGCGCTTGAGCACCTGGGCCCGGGACGTGCCGTCTTCATGGACGACTTCCGGCACGCGGGTTTTCCATTCTTCGGCCACTTCGAAGGTGAAGGTCATGAATGGCGCCGGGTGGTCGACCTTGATCATCTGCGGCGCTACGGTGTCGAGCATCGACGGGCAGAAAGGCCTCCAGCGCTCGCGGAACTTGATCTGCTCGTTGATGCGATCGGCCACGCCGCTGGCGCTTGGGCAACCGATGATCGAACGACCGCCCAAGGCACGCGGACCAAACTCCATGCGCCCCTGGAACCAGGCCACCGGGTTGCCGTCGACCATGATCTTGGCGATGCGCTCGGGGGTGTTGTCGATCTTGCGCCACGCAGGCTTGCTCGGATGACGGGCGCATGCAGCGATCACATCTTCGTTGCTGTAGGCCGGGCCGAGGTAGACGTGTTCCATCTTCTCTACTGGCACGCCACGAGCGTGGGACACATAAGCCGCCGCACCCACGGCCGTACCGGCATCGCCGGAAGCCGGTTGCACGAACAGCTCCTTGACGTCGTCACGGGCGATGATTTTCTGGTTCAGCTTGACGTTCAACGCGCAGCCACCAGCGAAGGCCAGCTTGCCGGTTTCCTTGAGCACGTCGCCCAGGTAGTGGTCGATCATTTGCAGCGCGAGCTTCTCGAACAGCGCTTGCATGCTCGCCGCGTAGTGAATGTACGGCTCGTCGGCGATGTCGCCTTCACGTTTCGGGCCGAGCCATTCGATCAGCTTCGGCGAGAAGTAGAAGCCCTTGCCCTTCTCTTTATAGCGACGCAGGCCGATCACGTTGGCGTAGTCGGTGTTGATCACCAGCTCGCCGTTTTCAAAAGAAGCCAGGCGCGAGAAATCGTACTTGGTGGCATCGCCGTAGGGCGCCATGCCCATGACCTTGAACTCACCGTCGAGCATTTCAAAGCCCAGGAACTCGGTGATCGCGCCGTACAGGCCGCCCAGGGAGTCCGGGTCGAAGAATTCCTTGATCTTGTGGATCTTGCCGTTTTCGCCGTAGCCAAAGAAGGTCGTGGCGTATTCGCCCTTGCCGTCGATGCCCAGGATTGCGGTTTTCTCCTGGAAGCCCGAGCAGTGGTAAGCGCTTGAGGCGTGGGCCAGGTGATGCTCGACCGGCTCGATCTTGATCTTTTTCGGATCGAAGCCCAGTTGCTCCAGGCACCAGACGATCTTGCGGCGATAGCGTTTGTAGCGACGGTTGCCCATCAGGATCGCGTCGAGGGCCCGGTCCGGGGCGTACCAGTAGCGCTTGGCGTAGTGCCAGCGCGCCTCGCCGAACAGGCTGATCGGGGCGAAGGGGATCGCCACTACATCGACGTCGGAAGGCTTGATGCCGGCCTGCTCCAGGCAGAACTTCGCCGACTCGTAGGGCATGCGGTTCTTTGCATGTTTATCGCGTACGAAGCGCTCTTCCTCGGCCGCCGCGATCAGCTTGCCGTCAATGTACAGCGCAGCGGAAGGATCATGGCTAAGGGCGCCGGACAGGCCAAGAATCGTCAATGCCACAGGGTCTAGCCTCTTATGTCTGCATACGGGCGACAAGCGCCTCGAAAAATTGATGTGCCGCGCGCCCAGGGCACGAAGCAGCTAAAGGGCGGGATTATAGCTTAAAAGCGGCCTTAAGCCTCTAGCGGTGAGTGGCGGGCTTGTGGGTTTTGCCGCTCGGGCGTTCATTGACAGTCCATGGCCACCAACATAGGCTTCGCGCAAATGGACTGGGAGATCCCGGTCGGCGTCTAAGCCTCGGTGAGTTTCATCGGGGCTTTTCGCTTTCTGGAGCGCAGATTCCCCCAAACCTTCCTCCCCGTAGTGCGGTCAGCATCCCTGTAGCTGAACCACCGCTATCGCGAGCAAGCTCGCTCCCACATGGTTTTGCGGATGCTCACAATGTTTGCAGACGATACAAAAACCTGTGGGAGCGAGCTTGCTCGCGATAGCAGCGGTGCGTTTCACGTCCGGTCTAAAGGGTGTACACGGTCCGTGGCGAGGGAGCTTGCTCCCTCGCCACGGTGACCGGTTACAAGACAGATGGCGCGCTATCGACGCCCTTGGGCACCCGCAGATCAATCACCCGATACAACGCACTGTCCTGCGGCCAATTGCGCATGAACCGCGCGCGATCCCGGGCGTAGGCCGGGGCGAAGCTGGCGTGGGTGCGGTGTTGGCACATGGAGTCGAGGTCGATCAGCGCCCAGCGGTCGTGCTGCCAGAACAGGTTGTGGCCCTTGAAGTCGCCATGGCTGATGCGCTCGCGGATGAGGTCGGCGAACAAACGATCCAGCGCCAGCAATTCCGTCTCGGGGGCTTCACCGCTCTCCACGTAAGGGCCGAAGCGCTCGATGATGTCCGGCCCCGCCAGGTGTTCGGTGACCAGGTAAGCGCCGCGGCGCAGCCACAGGAAACGCTTTTCCAGCAGCGCCAGGGGCTTGGGCGTGGCGATGCCGAGAAAGGCCAGGCGATGGCCTTCGCGCCAGGAATGCCAGGCGCGACTCGGACGCCAGAAGCGCTTGAGCCAATGGGCGAAGTTCTTGATGTTGTAGCGCTTGATCACCAAGGTACGACCATTCACCTCGACTTTGCCGACACTGGCCGCGCCGCCGGTCTTGTACAGGTGGCCCTGGTCGAGCAATGCATCGGCCTGCTCCAGCACCGGTGTCATGGCCGCTTCTTCATCGCGGCGGATCGCCCGCAGGCCAAACGCCCCGCGTTGCACGCTGAACAGGCTGCACTCGCGCCCGACTTTCGCGAGGAAATCCTTCAGGCGCCAGGCTTGCACCTTGTCGATCTGTTTTTGCAACGCTTCCATGGGCAGCGCGTGTTCGGCGTTGCCCAGCAGGTAATGCACCAACAGCTCTTCATTGAACGGCTGGAGGGCTTTGGGAAGCTGGGCGAAAAACACTCCCAGGTTCTCCAGGACTTTCTGCCGCGACAACGGTTGGCCTGGAGTTTCAGCGCGGATGCCGGCGCCGTCGATCAAGTAGAGCTTGCCGTCGTGACGCAGCAGATTGTCCAGGTGCAGGTCTTCCTGCCACAGGCCTTTGCCGTGCAATTGCGCGATAGCGCCCAGGGCTTCGGCCAGCACCGCCGCCTGTTCGTCGGCCAGCAATGGCAGGTGTTCGACCTGTTTCCAGGCATCCCCCAGGCTCTCGGCGCCTTCGAGCAATTCGAACAACAGCCAACCACCTTCCCCCTCTTTCAGGCCATCGGCCAGCAACAACGGCGTGGTCAACCCCTGCTCCGCCAGCAGGCGCACGCCTTGCAGTTCCCGCTGGAAATGCCGGGCGGCCTTGCTGCCCACCAATAATTTGGCCAATACCGGCCGGCCACGCCAGACGCCCGCGCCGACGTAACGTTGCCCCGGCAACACCCGCAACAGCGAAAGCAGTTGCAACGTAGCCGGGCCGGCGGCATCGGCCAGTTCCAGGCTCAGGGGCAGGCCGGGGCTGCGGCCGGCATTTTTCAATTCGGACAGATGCATCAACGGGCTTCCTTGTGGCTGCGCCGAGCGTTCAGACGGATCATCCAGCGGTCGACCAGTCCACTGTCGAGCGGCTGGTCCAGATAACTGGACAGTAACTGGCGCACATCGGCCTCACTCCAGACAGAGGCGCGACGCAGCAAAGGCTCCAGGTCCTTGACCCGATCACGCAGGCCGAACAATAGCGGCCGGGTCTTTTCCAGGTCGATCAATTGCGCCTGATAACCGTCGGCGCTGGCTTGCAGGAAGATGTGTTTGGGATAGAAGCAACCGTGCACCTGATGCATGCCGTGCAGGCGCCGCGCCAGCAAACCACAGGCGTTGAGGATGGTGGTGCGCTGCGCCGCCGTCAGGCTCGACCAGCGCTGCACCAGTGAATCCAGGTCATCCCAGCCGTCCAGGGCACGAGTCAGCAGGATCGCCCGCACCTCACCGTTCACCTTGCGCTGACCATAGAACACCGCTTGCAGGGCCGGAATGCCCAGCTGGCGATAACGGCTGATGTTGCGAAACTCCCGGGAGAAACTTGGCTCGCCAAACGGGTGGGACAAGGTCCGGGTCAGGTAATTGCTCTGGCGCTTGAGGTAATAACCCTGCCCCTCCAGGTCCAGCCGGAACACACTGCTCCAGCCGTCACCCGCGGTATTGGGTTCGTCCACCGCATCCAGTTGCCGTACCCACAAGGCCTCGAAGCTGTCCAGGCCATGACGTTGCAACAACGCCCGGTCTTCAGCGGCCAGAAAATCAGTCATTCACGCCCCTCGAAAAATCTCACCACGTGACGGATGCGTTTCTTGTCGCACGCATCGAGCCGGTCGCGCTGGCGGTATTGCAGGTAAAACCGCAAGCGCTGCGTGGCCGACAAGTGATACTTGGCCACTTTGTCCAGGCATGCCAAATCCTTGGTGATACGGTACTTGAGCCAGAAACCGCGCCAGAAGTCGCCGTTCGGGCAGTCGATCAGGAACAGTTTCGCCTGGTCATCGACCAGCAGGTTGCGCCATTTCAGATCATTATGGGTGAAGCGCTGCTCGTGCATGGTCCGTGTGTAACCGGCCAGTTGCCGGCTCACGCCTTCGACCCAGGCGCGGTCGGCCAGCCTCGGATCGCGACGCTCGGCCAGAGCCGAGAGGTCTTCGGTTTGCGGCAGTTCGCGGGTGATCATCGCGCCACGGGCATAGGTCGCACCGCTTCGTTCCAAGCCCCAGCCCACGACTTCGGCGGTGGGAATGCCCCATTTGGCGAAGCGCTTGAGGTTCTGCCATTCGGACTTGACCCGCGGCTTGCCCAGGTAACGCCGCAAGCCTTTGCCGGCTCCGACGTAGCGCTTGACGTAGTAATTCACGCCGTTGCGCTGCACCCGGATCACCTCTGACAACGGATCACGGGTCAAACGCTCCCCTTGCAACGCGAACACTGCCTCGAGGCTGCCGAAATCCTGCGCCAGATCGGCGTAGGCCGGTTCCAGTTTCCAGCCTGACATCAGAGCGCGTCCCCGTATCGCTGCTTGCGGGCATACAGCTTGTTGGCCTTGCCTTCGAGCCAGGCCAGCAACGACGCTTCTTCGACGAGGATCCGGCGCAGTGGCTGCTGGAAATAGCCCTTGAGGAAACGCAGTTTGTCGCGCCGGGTCAGGCCGATGTCCAGCGCCGAGAAATACAGCGCCGCCAGGTCCTTGTTGCGCCAGCGAGTGGTGATGGCTGGGCGGGTCTGGGCACGGTGCAGGTCGATCACCGAAAGTTTGAAGTCGGCAGGCGTCACCGGCTTGTCGGTGTGCAGCAGGAAGTGGCAGATGTAGCAGTCGCGATGGTTGACCCCGGCGCGGTGCATCATGCCGGTCATGCGCGCCACTTCGGCGATCAGGGCACGCTTGAGTGCCGGTTGCGGCGGCTGCTTGACCCAGTCGATGCTGAAGTCTTCGAGGCTGACGGTCGGCGCGAGCTCTTGGGTGACGATGAACGAGTGCTGGTCTGCCGGGTTGCTACCCTTCTCGCCGTACGCGACAGCGGTCATGGTCGGCACGCCGACTTCCTGCAAACGCTGGATCGCTTTCCATTCCTGCCCTGCGCCGAGTACCGGCAACTTGGCGGTGAACAGGTTCTTGAAGATCTCGCCCCAACCGATGCCGCGGTGGATCTTCACGAAAAAACCACGACCGTCCACCTCCGTGCGCAAGGTGCGCCGGGCTTCAAGTTCGCGATAGACCTCGCCCTTGAGCGCCTCGACTTCGGCGAACGCATCGCGCCCGGCCCAAAGGCTCTTGAACGGTTCGGCCAGCATCAACTTCATTGTGCGTGCTCCGCCAAAATCACATCGGCCGCGTGCTGCGGCATGCTGTAGAGGTCGGCCGTCTCGGCGAAGGCCAGACCGTTGTGGCTCCAGGCCGCCCGGGCATCGGCATCGTTCAACATGCGACCCAGGTACTCGGTGAGCTGTGCTTGCTCGAACGGCTCGTCCAACACCAGGCCACTGTCGGCCTCGGCGATGTAATGGGCGTACCCACACACCGCGCTGACCAGCACCGGCAACCCGGCCACCAGCGCCTCGAGCAGAACGGTGCCGGTGTTCTCGTTGTACGCCGGATGGATCAACAGGTCGGCACCCAGCAGGAAACGCGGGATGTCACTGCGCCCCTTGAGGAACCGCACATTGTCACCGAGCCCCAGTGCGGCGCTCTGCAGTTGGAATACCTTGGGGTCGTCCTGGCCGATTACAAACAGCCGGGTGCGTTTTTTCAATTCGGCGGGCAGCGCGGCCAGGGCCTTGAGGCTGCGATCCACGCCCTTGGTCTTGAACCCGGAACCGATCTGCACCAGCAGCAGGTCGTCATCGGCCAGTTCGAATTCGGCCCGGAACGCCGCGCGGATCTCGTCGGCATCGGCGGGCCGACGGCGGTCCTGGGCGATGCCCGGCGGCAGCAGGTGAAAGCGCTCAAGCGGCGTGTCGTAGTGCTTGATGAACAGTGGCTGCTGGACTTCGGAAATCATCAGCACGTCGGTCTTGGCGTCCTTGGCGAACACTGCCCGCTCGTACTCGGCGAAATGCCGGTAGCGGCCCCAGCGCCGGTACAGCGAATTGCGCAGGTTCTGCGCCTTGTCTTCGAAGCAGCCGTCGGCGGCGTAGTACACGTCCAGGCCAGGCATTTTGTTGAAGCCGATCAAACGGTCCACCGGGCGCTTGGCCAGGTCGGCCTCCATCCAGGCACTGAGCTTCTCGTTGCGGCGATGGTTGAACAGCGCCTTGACCGGCGCTACCAGCACTTCGAAGCCGGGCGGCACGTCACCCTCCCAGATCAGCGTGTAGACGCGGATCTGGTGACCGCGTCGCTGGCACTCCAGGGCGATGCGCATGAAGTCACGCTGCAGGCCACCGAAGGGGAAGTACTTATAAAGGACAAAAGCCAATTGCATCAGCGCGACTCCTCAGCCAATAACGTGCTCAGGTGGCTGGCAACACGCTCGGGGTTCAGACGCGTGAAGCACAGGGGCTGCTCGCGTTTCAGATCAAACCGCCGGGCATCTTCGGCGGTCGGCGGGTAAGTGCAGTGTTTCTGCATGCACGGTGCGCAAGGGAAATCACTGGCGAGGTGAATCTGGCCCTTGCCGTAGGCGCCGGTCAGCACCGGATTGGTCGGGCCGAGCAGCGAAATGGTCGGTACGTCCAGGGCCGCGGCCAGATGACCGAGACCGGTGTCCACGGCCACACAGGCCTGGGCACCGGCAAGCACCTTGCCCATCCCGCCGAGGTTCAGCTTCGGCAGCACCAAGGCATTGCGCAGCCCGCTGGCGATGCGTTCGGCCCGGGCCTTCTCGGCCGGGTTGCCCCACGGCAGTTTTACCACCACGCCGAACTGCCCCATGCGTTCGGTGAGCTGGCGCCAGTAAAGTTCGGGCCAATGCTTGGACTCCCAGGTCGTGCCGTGCAGGAACACCACATAGGGATAGGGGCGTGGCAATTCCACCAGTCGGTCGATGTCGAGACCATAGCTGCCCTGGGTCTGCGGCAAGTCATAACCCAGCGCCAGGGCAAATAGCTGTCGTACGCGCTCGACCGCATGCTGACCGCGAGCCACCGCCAGGCGCCGGGAATAAAAGCGCGCCGCCAGGGGCTCTCGCGCCGAATTTTTATCCAGGCCGGCCACCGGGGCCTTGACGTAGCGGGTCAGCCAGGCGCTTTTCAGCAGGCCTTGGGCGTCGATGACCAGGTCGTACTTTTCGGCGCGCACGCTCTGCTTGAAGCGTCGCCATTCGCCACTCTTGATGGTTTGCCAGAGGTTCTTGCGCCAGCGACGGATCGCTACCGGAATGACTTTGCCCACGGCCGGGTGCCAGGTGGGGATTTCGGCGAAGCCTTCTTCCACCACCCAATCGAACTTGACGCCAGGAATCGCCCGCGCCGCGTCGGTCAGCGCCGGCAGGGTGTGGACCACATCCCCCAGCGAAGAGGTCTTGATCAGCAATACCCGCAAGTTACCGAACCTCCACGGGTGTGCCCTGCAGACGCTCCAGGGCCTCGTTCACCGACGACGGCATGAGCTGGCGCAGGCAATTGTAATGACCGAAGCGACAGGTGCGGTCGAAGCACGGACTGCATTCGATACCCAGGCGCACGACTTCGACCTTGTCGGCCAGCGGTGGCGTAAAGCCCGGTGAGGTGGAACCGTAGACCGCCACCAATGGGCGGTTCAGGGCCGCAGCCACGTGCATCAGGCCGGAGTCGTTGGAGACCACCGAATCGGCGCAGGACAACAGATCGATGGCCTCGGCCAGGGAGGTGTCGCCGCTGAGGTTTACCGATTCTTCCCGAAGGCCCGGGATCAGTCGCGAGCGGATGTCCTCGCCCACCGGATGATCTTTTTTCGAGCCGAACAGCCAGACCTGCCAGCCTTCGCGAATCTTCGCCTCGGCAACCTGGGCGTAATGCTCGGCCGGCCAGCGCTTGGACTCACCGAACTCGGCCCCCGGACACAGGGCCAATACCGGACGGTCCAGGCTCAGGCCGAACTTGGCCAGCGCCGCTTCGCGGGTGACCGGGTCGATCTGCAGGCTCGGTCGTGGATACGGCTTGGGCAACTCGGTCCCAGGCTCGTAGGCCAGGGCCATGAAGCGCTCGATCATCAGCGGATAACGCTCTTTGTCCAGCGTGCGCAGGTCGTTGAGCAGGCCGTAGCGAAACTCGCCACGCCAGCCGGTGCGCTTGGGGATGCCGGCGAAGAACGGCACCAGTGCCGATTTCAACGAATTGGGCAACAGGATCGCCTGGTCGTACTGACCGGCCAGGGATTTGCCAATGCGCCGACGGGTCGCCAATTCCAGCACGCCGTGGCCGAGCGGGAAGCTCAAGGCCTTGCGTACCTCTGGCATGCGCTCAAGGATCGGCCGGCTCCACTCTGGGGCCAGGACGTCGATTTCGCACTGCGGATGACGCTGCTTCAGACACTGGAACAGTGTCTGCGCCATCACCATGTCACCGACCCAGCTGGGCCCAACGATCAGAATATTCATGTGCTTTCCAAAAACGATACGGGGAGGCCTACGCCTCCCCGCCTCGAGAATCACTGTGGCTTAGGTCGTTGCCTGTTGCCCTAATCTACAACACACCACCCATCTCCTGTGGGAGCGGGCTTGCTCGCGAAGAGGCCGGCACATCCAACATCAATGCTGCCTGACACTCCGCTATCGCGAGCAAGCTCGCTCCCACAAGGGGTCTGCATATGTCTTCAGCACGGTGCAACACCACAAATCCACTGTGGGAGCGAGCTTGCTCGCGATGAGGCCGGCACATCCAACATCAATGTCGCCTGACACTCCGTCATCGCGAGCAAGCTCGCTCCCACATTTAAATCTTCAGCTCAGGCCCAGCTCCCGCCAGATCCGCAGTACCTGCTGGCGTTCATCCACGAACTGGTCGCCTGCGATCACCCCGGCATCTTTCTGCAAGGCCTGGCGGTGAGCGGCGGAGCGGTAGGCTTTGTAGGCTTCGCGCAACAGCGTGGCATCTTCGGCCGGCATCAGCCCGACCTCCTGCAACCCGTCCAGAATGCGGATGTTATCGGTGTAGCGCACCAGCGACGGATGTTCCTCGGACCACGCCAGGGCCGCGTATTGCACCATAAATTCAATATCGACGATACCTCCGGCATCCTGCTTGAGGTCGAAGGGCGCCGTGGCCTCGAAGGCATTCGGCGCGGTCCCGGCGGCAGTGGCCTTGCTGCCAAGGTTGTCGCGCATCTTGGCGCGCATCTCGCTGACCTCCTGGCGCAGCGTCGGCAAGTCACGCTTGCGTCCCAACACCTGGACGCGGACCTTCTCGAACGCCTGGCCCACGTCCTGGCTGCCCACCAGCACCCGCGCCCGCACCAACGCCTGATGCTCCCAGGTCCAGGCTTCGCTCTCCTGGTAACGGGCAAAAGCCCCGAGTGAACTGACCAGCAACCCCGACGCCCCGGATGGCCGCAGGCGCATATCCACTTCATACAGCTGCCCGGAGTTGGTCTGGGCAGTCAGCAGGTGAATGATCCGCTGGCCCAGCCGGGTGAAGAACTGCGCACCGTCGATGGGTTTGGGGCCGTCGGTTTCCGCGTGCGGGTCGCCATCGTGGATGAACACCAGGTCCAGGTCGGAACCATGCCCCAATTCCAGGCCGCCGACTTTCCCATAACCGACAATAATGAAGCCCGGATCGCACAGGCTGCCATCGGTGCGCAATGGCACGCCGTGCTTGGCGGCCGTCTGGCGCCAGGCCAGGGCCAGCACTTGTTCGAGAATCGCCTCGGCCAGCCAGGTCAGGTAATCGCTGACTTTCATCAGCGGCAGGCTGCCGGAGATTTCCGAGGCGGCCACCCGCAGGCGGTGCGCCAGCTTGAAATGCCGCAGCGCCTCCATTTGTTGCTCAAGGTCATCCTCGGGGATGCGCGTCAGGCGCTCACGCAACTCCGCCGCCAACTCCGGCGCCAAGGGCGGCTTGAACAGCCGACCCTCATTGAGCAATTCATCGAGCAGCAAGGGGAAACGGGTGATTTGTTCAGCAATCCACGGGCTCGCTGCGCACAACGTCAGCAAACGACGCAGGGCGCCGGGGTTTTCCGTCAACAGCACCAGGTAGGCCGAACGGCGGGCCACGGCCTCGACCAAGGGCAGCACCCGCTCCAGCACCAGGTCCGGATCGGCATGTTCCACGGCCTGGGCCAGCAGGCGTGGAATAAAGGCATCCAGACGCTCGCGCCCCAGGCGCTGCATGGCGCGCAGTTGCGGGCTGCCGCGCAGGGCGGCCAAGGCCTTGAGGGCTTTGGGTGCGTCGACGAAGCCACCCTCCTCCAACTGACGACACGCCGCCTCTTCATCCTGGCTGTCTTCCCACAACGGCAACCATTCGCCGCCCACCACCACTTCGCTTTCGCCACCCGCCTCTTCGTCCGGGTCGGCGATGACCTGGCCGAAATGCCAGGCCACACGCCCGCGCCAGTACATCAATTGCTCGTGAAAGGCCGACCAGTCGGCAAAACCCAGCATGAACGCAATGCGCGCCTGGTCCTGCGGGTTGTCCGGCAACATCTGGGTCTGGCGGTCAGCGATGGCCTGGATCGCATGTTCGGTATAACGCAGGAATTCGTAGCCTTGGCGCAGCTCGTCGATCACCTTGGCCGGCAGATAGCCCTGGCCTTCCAGGGTCCCCAACACCTTGAGAAGCGGACGCTGCTGCAAGCTCAGGTCGCGACCGCCGTGGATCAGTTGGAACGCCTGGGCAATGAACTCCACCTCACGAATGCCGCCCGAGCCCAGCTTGATGTTGTCGGCCATGCCCTTGCGCCGCACCTCCTGCTGGATCAACTGCTTCATGGTGCGCAGCGCTTCGATGGCGGAAAAATCCAGGTAACGGCGATAGACGAACGGGCGCAGCATGTCGAGCAATTGCGCGCCCGCCACCTGGTCGCCCGCCACCACGCGCGCCTTGATCATGGCGTAGCGTTCCCAGTCGCGGCCCTGGTCCTGGTAATACTGCTCCAGGGCATTGAAGCTCAGCACCAGCGCCCCGGCCGAGCCGTAGGGGCGCAGGCGCATGTCAACGCGGAAGACAAAACCGTCGACGGTCATCGGATCCAGAGCCTTGATCAAGCGCTGGCCGACACGGATGAAAAATTCCTGGTTATCCAGCGGTCGCTTGACGCCCACGGTTTCGCCACCCTCGGGGTAGGCGAAGATCAGGTCGATGTCCGACGACAGGTTCAGCTCCACGGCACCCAGCTTGCCCATGCCCAGGATGACCATCTGCTGCGGCTCGCCGCTGCGTCGTCCGGTGGGTACGCCGAATTGCTGGCTGAGGCGCTGGTACAACCATTGATAGGCCTGGTCGATGCAGGTGTCGGCCATGTCCGAGAGGTCGCGGCAGGTCTGGACCAGGTCGGCCTGGCGGGTCAGGTCGCGCCAGATGATCCGTACCTGCTGGCGGGTGCGCTGGCGGCGCAGGACGCGGCCCAGCTCGTCTTCAGTCTCGGCGGCCTGCACGGCGGCACCGATCTGCGCGCACATTTCACCGGGCGCCAGGCTGCGGTCCAGCTCGCCGCTGCGCACCAGCTCCAGCAGCATCACCGGGTCGCGGACACTCTGCTCGATGAAAAAGTCGCTGGCGGCGGCAATACGGTTGAACGCCTCCCAACGCTGCGGGGTCCAGGCCGACAGCCCGTGGTCGTCGTCGAACAAGGCGACCACCGCACGGAACGACTGCTCGGCACGACTGACCAATGACTGGAGAATGGCCGGTACCGTTTGCGGTATTGGGGCAAGCGAGGGCAGGCTCATGGTCTATCCTTGATCGGCGCGGGAGAGGCTGGATGTAGTGTTTTTTCAGAAGACACTACCTGATCGACTGTCGAACAAAGATGATAAATAGCTGAAAATCTGATTTTATTGGCAGCCGGCATCAAGTTTTTACCTGTTCGAGTTGGCTAAAGACCAACAGTAACGATTATTCTCACAACGAAACGAGGGGCCATAAGCCGCTCATGTGTAGTTTTACTACTCGTCTATACATTCGAAAGGCTGAAACGGCCGACGATTTGTAGTAAAACTACACGCCGCCGAAACAACCTTCGGCAATCCAAGAATTTATATCGTCTGCCCACAAGGCCAGTCGCAAACTCAGGCAACCGATTCTGGTAGCCTTTCCGCCCTGGAGCAAGCCATGCAAGACCTCGATCCCGTCGAAACCCAGGAATGGCTGGACGCCCTGGAATCGGTTCTCGACAAAGAAGGCGAAGACCGTGCTCATTATCTGATGACCCGTATGGGCGAACTCGCAACCCGCAGCGGTTCGCAACTGCCTTACGCCATCACCACGCCGTACCGCAACACAATCCCCGTCACCCACGAAGCACGCATGCCTGGCGACCTGTTCATGGAACGCCGCATTCGCTCGTTGGTACGCTGGAACGCGATGGCCATGGTGATGCGTACGAACCTGAAAGATTCTGACCTGGGCGGTCACATCTCCAGCTTCGCCTCCAGCGCAACCCTGTACGACATCGGCTTCAACTACTTCTTCCAGGCCCCGACCGACGAACACGGCGGTGACCTGATCTACTTCCAGGGCCACACCTCCCCAGGCGTCTACGCCCGTGCGTTCATGGAAGGCCGTATCACCGAAGAGCAGATGAACAACTTCCGCCAGGAAGTGGACGGTCAGGGCCTGTCGTCCTACCCGCACCCTTGGCTGATGCCCGACTTCTGGCAGTTCCCGACTGTATCCATGGGCCTGGGCCCGATCCAGGCGATCTACCAGGCACGTTTCATGAAGTACCTGGAAGCCCGTGGCTTCATCCCGGAAGGCAAGCAGAAAGTCTGGTGCTTCCTGGGCGATGGCGAGTGCGACGAGCCGGAATCCCTCGGTGCGATCTCCCTGGCCGGCCGCGAGAAGCTCGACAACCTGATCTTCGTCATCAACTGCAACCTGCAGCGCCTCGACGGCCCGGTTCGCGGCAACGGCAAGATCATCCAGGAGCTCGAAGGCGTATTCCGCGGTGCCCAGTGGAACGTGACCAAAGTCATCTGGGGCCGTTTCTGGGACCCACTGCTGGCCAAGGACGTCGACGGTATCCTGCAACGTCGCATGGACGAAGTCATCGACGGCGAGTACCAGAACTACAAAGCCAAAGACGGCGCGTTCGTGCGTGAACACTTCTTCAACACGCCTGAACTCAAGGCAATGGTTGCAGACCTGTCCGACGACGAGATCTGGAAACTCAACCGTGGCGGCCACGACCCGTACAAGGTCTACGCGGCGTACCACGAAGCGGTCAACCACAAAGAACAACCTACCGTCATCCTGGCCAAGACCATCAAGGGTTATGGCACCGGTGCCGGCGAAGCGAAGAACACTGCGCACAACACCAAGAAAGTCGATGTCGACAGCTTGAAGTTGTTCCGTGATCGTTTCGACATTCCGGTCAAAGACGACGAACTGGAGAACCTGCCGTTCTTCAAGCCAGAGCCAAACAGCGCCGAAGCCCGCTACCTGAGCGAGCGCCGCACTGCACTGGGCGGTTTCGTGCCGCAGCGCCGCGCGCAAAGCTTCAGCGTGCCAACCCCATCGCTGGATACCCTCAAGGCTATCCTCGACGGCTCGGGCGACCGTGAAATCTCCACCACCATGGCCTTCGTGCGGATCCTCGCGCAACTGGTCAAGGACAAGGAAATCGGCCCGCGCATCGTCCCGATCATCCCGGACGAAGCCCGTACCTTCGGTATGGAAGGCATGTTCCGTCAGTTGGGCATCTACTCCTCCGTCGGCCAGCTCTACGAGCCAGTCGATAAAGACCAGGTGATGTTCTACAAGGAAGACAAGAAAGGCCAGATCCTCGAAGAAGGCATCAACGAAGCAGGTGCCATGAGCTCCTTCATCGCTGCCGGCACTTCGTACTCCAGCCACAACCAGCCGATGCTGCCGTTCTACATCTTCTACTCGATGTTCGGCTTCCAGCGTATCGGTGACCTGGCCTGGGCCGCTGGCGACAGCCGCACCCGTGGCTTCCTGATCGGCGGCACCGCTGGCCGGACCACACTGAACGGCGAAGGCCTGCAACACGAAGACGGTCACAGCCACATCCTGGCTGCCACCATCCCGAACTGCCGCACCTTTGATCCAACCTACGGCTACGAGCTGGCGGTGATCATCCAGGACGGCATGAAGAAGATGACCGAAGAGCAACAGGACGTCTTCTACTACATCACCGTGATGAACGAGTCCTACCAGCAGCCAGCCATGCCGGCCGGCGCCCCGGAAGGCATCATCAAGGGCATGTACCTGCTCGAAGAAGACACCCGCGAAGCGGCGCACCACGTCCAGTTGATGGGCTCCGGCACCATCCTGCGCGAAGTGCGTGAGGCAGCGAAGATCCTGCGTGAAGAATTCAACGTCGGCGCCGACGTCTGGAGTGTCACCAGCTTCAACGAACTGCGTCGCGACGGCCTGGCCGTAGAACGCAGCAACCGCCTGCACCCTGGCCAGAAGCCAAAGCTGAGCTACGTCGAAGAATGCCTGAACGGCCGCAAAGGTCCGGTCATCGCCTCTACCGACTACATGAAGCTGTTCGCCGAGCAGATCCGCCAGTGGGTTCCTTCCAAGGAATTCAAAGTGCTGGGCACCGACGGTTTCGGCCGTAGCGACAGCCGCAAGAAACTGCGTCACTTCTTCGAAGTCGACCGTAAGTTCGTTGTGTTGGCAGCCCTGGAAGCCCTGGCTGACCGTGGCGATATCGAACCCAAGGTGGTGGCCGAGGCCATCGTCAAGTTCGGCATCGATCCAGAAAAACGCAACCCACTGGACTGCTGAGGAGAATTTTCGTGAGCGAACTCATTCGCGTACCTGACATCGGCAGCGGTGAAGGTGAAGTAATTGAACTGTTTGTGAAGGTCGGCGACCGTATCGAAGCCGACCAGAGCATCCTGACGCTTGAATCGGACAAGGCCAGCATGGAAGTGCCTGCGCCGAAGGCCGGTGTCATCAAGAGCCTGAAAGTGAAGCTGGGCGACCGCCTGAAAGAAGGCGACGAACTGCTGGAGCTGGAAGTCGAAGGCGCCGCTGCGGCACCTGAAGCGGCTGCTCCGACTGCTGCACCGGCGGCGGCTGAAAAACCTGCCGCTGCACCGGCTGCTGCGGCAGCTCCAGCTCCGGCTGCAGCGCCTGCCGCTGCCACGGTCCAGGACATTCATGTCCCGGACATCGGCTCGTCGGGCAAGGCCAAGATCATCGAAGTGCTGGTCAAGGTGGGCGACACCGTCGAAGCCGACCAGTCGCTGATCACCCTGGAATCCGACAAGGCCAGCATGGAAATCCCATCGCCGGCTGCCGGCGTGGTGGAAAGCATCGCGGTCAAGCTGGAAGATGAAGTGGGCACAGGCGATTTCATCCTCAAGCTGAAAGTAGCCGGTGCCGCCGCACCTGCCGCGCCAGCCCAAGCCGCTGCGCCTGCCGCCAAAGCTGAAGCCGCTCCGGCTCCGGCTGCCGCGCCAGCCGCCAAGGCCGAGGCTGCTCCGGTTGCCGCCGCGCCTGCGCCAAGCGGTGCCAAGGTGCACGCCGGCCCTGCGGTGCGTCAGCTGGCCCGTGAATTCGGTGTCGAGCTGTCCGCCGTCGGCCCAAGCGGCCCTCACGGTCGTGTGCTGAAAGAAGACGTGCAAGCCTACGTCAAGGCCATGATGCAGAAGGCCAAGAACGCACCGGCCGAAGGCGCCACTGGCGGCGCGGGCATTCCGCCGATCCCCGCGGTGGACTTCAGCCGCTTCGGCGAAACCGAAGAAGTGGCCATGACTCGCCTGATGCAGATCGGCGCGTCGAGCCTGCACCGCAGTTGGCTGAACATCCCGCACGTGACTCAGTTCGACCAGGCTGATATCACCGAGCTGGAAGCCTTCCGCGTCGCGCAGAAAGCCGTGGCGGAAAAGGCCGGCGTGAAGCTGACCGTACTGCCGCTGCTGCTCAAGGCCTGTGCGCACCTGCTCAAGGAACTGCCGGACTTCAACGCCTCCCTGGCCCCAAGCGGCAAGGCTGTGATCCGCAAGAAATACGTGCACATCGGCTTTGCCGTCGACACCCCGGAAGGCCTGCTGGTACCGGTCATCCGCAACGTCGACCAGAAGAGCCTGCTGCAACTGGCTGCCGAAGCCGCTGCCCTGGCCGAAAAAGCCCGGAACAAGAAGCTCACCGCCGACGACATGCAAGGCGCCTGCTTCACCATTTCCAGTCTCGGCCACATTGGCGGCACCGGCTTCACGCCGATCGTCAACGCGCCGGAAGTGGCGATCCTGGGTGTTTCCAAGGCCACCATCCAGCCTGTCTGGGACGGTAAAGCCTTCCAGCCGAAGCTGATGCTGCCACTGTCGCTGTCCTACGATCACCGTGTGATCAACGGCGCCGCCGCTGCACGCTTCACCAAGCGTCTGAGCGACCTGTTGGGCGACATCCGCACCATCCTGCTGTAACACCGGGCGGCCCTCCCTTGCGGAGGGTCATTCGGAGCACTGTTTTCCGAGCGCCACGCTCGTACCTCAACCCCGCCCGTTTGGCGGGGCTTTTTTTGCCTGGAATTCCAGCCTGGATGCTGGATGTGCCGGCCTCATCGCGAGCAAGCTCGCTCCCACAGGAGCAGCACAAGTCCTTTGTGGGAGCGAGCTTGCTCGCGATGACGGAAGGTCAGGCGGCGCGGCAACTTTCCTACCCCGCAAGTTTGAAATGACTACGCCCCCTGTTAGTCATTACCCACAACTTGCGCCCTCTCCTCGATCAATATTTATCCCGCATCGAGCTTTAGCATCAGAGCCTCATGGCAACTTGATGCTTGCCCCCACTACTGAAACTTCGAATGGATTCGAATATGTTCAAACCTACCGTTGGCCCCATTGTCGGCCACACGACAACGGACCACGCCCGGATATTCCTGCGGGGCGATCGCGGCAACAACCGGGTATTCGCCGGTATTCGCCACCGGCGCCAAGGCGATACACGCTGGTCGAAAGGGCACTTTGTCCAATTGAAGGCCTACCGCGACATGTCCGATGTCATCGTGTTGAAAGGCCTTCAACCCGACACCGCCTACGAGTACCAGGCCGGCTGGTTCAGCCCCCTGAGCCCGACCCATACCATGGAAACCGTCCAGGAACTGCCGCTGCAATGGCCCAGGAACACCTACTGCCTACGCACGCCGGCCAGCAAAACCGATGCGCCACGCGCTTACATCGTGGGCTCTTGTCGCTACTTGCGAATCGCCGCCGGCACCCCGTTGCTACCTGGGCTTGGGGACCGCACCTTTGCCGGTATCAACCGCATCGTGGCGCAGGCCGACCCACCGATCAGCGCGGTATTGATGACCGGCGATCAGGTTTATCTGGATGACCTGAATGTCATCGGACCGGACCGAACCTATCAGAACATCCTTTTCAGATACCGATCGGTATTTAGCCAGCCGCATATCCGCAAACTGATGTCTGGCACCCCTACCTACATGATCCTTGACGACCATGAGATCGAAGACAACTGGCCCGCCAGGAAAACCGTCAACGACGACGTTCTATACGCCAATGCCATGGGCGCTTATGGGCTTTATCAGGCCAGCCACGGGCCCGCCCATGAACTGTCGAGCGACGGAACATTACACAAGTCGTTAACCCGCTACTGGTACACCTTCACCCACGGCGATATCCAATGGTTCGTCACCGACAGTCGGACGCAACGCAACCTGTCGGCGCACGATCGGCGCATTCTCGACGAGGAACAGGAACAGTCCCTGCTCCAATGGCTCATCGACAGCCCCGCCCGGGTCAAACTCGTCGTGACCAGCGTCATGTTCTTCCCTGACAGCAGGCACGATGACGGCGACGCCTGGCAGGCCTTCCCGGAACAACGCCTGCGCCTGCTGGAAACCATACGCCGCCATCGGATCAAAAACGTGATTTTCGTCTCGGGCGATGTCCACGGCTCCATGACCAGCCGCCTGCGTCACAGCGCGGATCCTGATTTCGAGGTCAATACCGTCGTTTCCTCACCGTTCTACAACAGTAAATTGCTGCCTTTTGCGAAAGTCTCGGATTTTATTTTCCACAGCCCCATGGCCCGCACCAAAAGCGGTCAGTACCACTATGAACTGACCAGCAAAGTGGTGAGCCAGGACAACTTCGCCTGCCTGCATGTCACGGCCCAGAGCCTTCAAGTCACCTTCCACGACCGGGACGGCAACCCCTTGCAGGCGGTCGATATCCCACTGCAATGATCTTCCTTGCCCTCTGATCGGTCGGCGACTGGAGAAATCCTCTTGTCGGCCGATAAAGGGTTTATAGCACTTGGCCTTCATCTCTCTTGTCAGCCAGTGCCGCAATGATGCAACCTTGCGCCAATCCGTAATAACGAGGGCGTCAGCCCGGCGCGATCAGCATTTTCGAAGCGAGTTTCCCCATGAAAAGCCAACCCGATGCCGCCAGCCGTATGGCGGCCGAGGTAGTGACGCAGTTACCGGTGCCCTCGCGGCTCGGTATGCTGCGTTTCGAACGGCTGAATGAAGCAAGCTGGGCGCTGTTGTTCCTCGATCCCAACTGCGAGCGATACTTCGGCCTGCCGGCGGTAGAGCTGTGCTCGCTGGTCAGTGCGCCTTACGCCAGCTTGATGGAGCCCGAAGCACGCTATCAGTTGCACGATGCCATCCAGCAACAATTGGCCCAGGCCACGCATTACCAGATTCGCTACACGCTCCACACCGCCAAGGGTCCGATGAACGTGCTGGAGACGGGTGAGGCCTATAAGCAACACAATCGTCATCTGCTGCGCGGTTACCTGCTGGCGGTGGACGATTTGCTGCAAGGCGAACCCTCCGTGCCGGCCCTGGACCTGGAAACCCAGAATTCACGCCTGCAGATCGCCCTGGAACTGAACCAGCGCGCCCAGCAAGAGCAACTCCAGCACCTGGACCGGGTACGCGCCCAACAGGACTTGATCCTGCTGCTGACCCGTCAACGCTACAGCGCCAACAACTCCCTGCTCGAAGCCGCCGAACTGATCACCCGCAGCGCCTGCGACATCTACCAGATCGACTGCGCCAGCCTCTGGAATCTGGACGATGGCAAACTGGTTCCGATTTCCGCCTACAACCGCGCGTCCCAGGATTATTTCCTGCCGGCGGTGATCGACGCCAACGACTTTCCCGACTACATGGAAGCGCTGCAGACCAGCCGCGCCATTGACGCCCACAATGCGATACGCGACCCGCGCACCCGGGAAATGGCCGAGAGCCTGCGCGCCCGTGACGTCAATGCCATTCTCGACGCCAGCGTGCGTATCGACGGCCAGGTGGTGGGCGTGCTGTGCCTGGAGCAAGTAGGCGCCACCCGCGCCTGGCAGTCGGATGAAATCGCCTTTGCCGGCGAGCTCGCGGACCAGTTCGCCCAGGTCATCAACAACCATAATCGACGCATCGCCACCAGCGCCCTGCACTTGTTCCAGCGCGCCGTGGAGCAGAGCGCCAACGCGTTCCTGCTGGTCAATTGCGACGGCGTGGTGGAGTACGTCAACCCGAGCTTCACCGCGATCACCCAGTACACCACCGAAGAAGTCCACGGCCAACGCCTCTCGGAACTGCCGGCCCTGGAGAACCTCAGCGAACTGCTGTTCGACGCACCCTCGGCGCTGGCCCAGAGCAACAGTTGGCAGGGTGAGTTCAAGAGTCGGCGCAAGAACCTGGAGCCCTACTGGGGCCAGTTGTCGATTTCCAAGGTCTACGGCGACAACCGTGAGCTGACCCATTACATCGGCATCTACGAAGACATCACCCAGACCAAGCTGGCCCAGCAGCGCATCGAGCGCCTGGCGTACACCGACAACCTGACTAACCTGGGCAACCGTCCGGCGTTCATTCGCAACCTCGATGAACGCTTCGCCCGGGACAGTGATTCGCCCATCAGCCTGCTGCTGGTGGACATCGACAACTTCAAGCGCATCAACGACAGCCTCGGCCACCAGACCGGTGACAAACTGCTGATCAGCCTGGCCCGGCGCCTGCGCAACAGCTTGAGCCCCAGCGGCAGCCTGGCGCGATTTGCCAGTAACGAATTCGCGGTCCTGCTGGACGACACGAGCCTGGAGGCCGGGCAACAGATCGCCAGCCAGTTGCTGATGACCCTCGACAAACCCATGTTCGTCGATAACCAGTTGATCAGCGTGACCGGCTCCGTGGGCCTGGCCTGCGCGCCGCTGCACGGCCGCGATCCACAGACCCTGATGCGCAACGCCGGCCTCGCCCTGCACAAGGCCAAGGCCAACGGTAAGCACCAGGTCCAGGTGTTCACCGAAGCACTGAATGCCGAGGCCAGCTACAAGCTGTTCGTGGAAAACAACCTGCGTCGCGCCTTGACCCAGAACGAACTGGACGTGTTCTACCAGCCCAAGTTGTGCCTGCGCAGCGGCCGCCTGCTGGGCATGGAAGCGCTGCTGCGCTGGAACCATCCGGAAAAGGGCATGATCCGCCCGGACCAGTTCATCAGCGTGGCCGAAGAAACCGGCCTGATCATTCCCATCGGCAAATGGATCGCCCGCCAGGCTTGCCGCATGAGCAAACAGCTGACCGCAGCCGGCCTGGGTAACCTGCAAGTGGCGATCAATCTGTCACCCAAGCAGTTTTCCGACCCGGACCTGGTCGCCTCCATCGCCAGCATCCTCAAGGAGGAACAACTGCCGGCCCGGCTGCTGGAACTGGAGCTGACCGAAGGCCTGTTGCTGGAAGCCACCGAAGACACCCACTTGCAGCTCGACCAGCTCAAGCGCCTGGGGCTGACCCTGGCCATGGACGACTTCGGCACCGGTTATTCGTCCTTGAGCTACCTGAAGAAATTCCCGATCGACATCATCAAGATCGATCGCAGCTTCATCCACGAAATCCCGGACAACCAGGACGACATGGAAATCACCTCGGCGGTGATCGCCATGGCCCACAACCTGAAACTCAAGGTCGTGGCCGAAGGCATCGAAACCGCCCAGCAACTGGCGTTTCTGCGGCGCCACCGCTGCGACGTCGGCCAGGGCTACCTGTTCGACCGGCCAATCCCCGGCGCCGAGCTGGTCGAAAAGCTCAAGCGCTACCCGCGCGGGCCTCTGGTCTGACAGCTGCGTATAGCTTGCGGCGGCTTTTCTGAGGCACACTGACGGTCTATTTCGCTCAACTCAATCTGACTGAGAGGACTGATAAATGGTCTTGCGCTCGGAAATCCTGGTGAACAAAAACGTGCTCCCTACTCAAGAACAAGCCCTGCCTGGCCGTGAAACGCCGATGACCGTGCCGGAAAAACACTTCGTCCACGACGCGCCCCTGCTCGGCCCGTTTGCCATGGACGTGGATTTCGCGATCTTCGGCCTCGGCTGCTTCTGGGGCGCGGAGCGCAAGTTCTGGCAGCGCGAAGGCGTGGTCAGTACAGCGGTGGGTTACGCCGGCGGCTTCACGCCGAACCCGACGTATGAAGAAGTCTGTTCGGGTCTGACCGGCCACAGTGAAGTGGTACTGGTGGTCTATGAGCCGGCCAAAGTCAGCTACGAGCAGCTTCTGAAAATGTTCTGGGAACTGCACAACCCGACCCAGGGCATGCGCCAGGGGAATGACATCGGCACCCAGTACCGCTCGGTGATCTATGCCACCAACCCGGCTCAACTGGCGGCGGCCAAACACAGCGAGCAAGTATTCCAGGCCGAGTTGACCAAGGCAGGCAAAGGCACCATCACGACCGAAATCGAAGAAGCACCGACGGTCTACTTCGCCGAGGCTTACCACCAGCAGTACCTGGCGAAAAATCCTGAAGGCTATTGCGGGATTGGCGGTACGGGCGTGACCTGCCCGATCTGACTTTTAAACCCCAGACCCAGTGTGGAAGCTGAGCTTGTGGGAGCAAGGCTTGCCCGCGACGCGGCGGCACATTCAGCGTCGATGCAGCTGAACCACCGTCATCGCGAGCAAGCTCAGCTCCCACAGGGATTTGTGTCAATTGCAGTTCTGTGAACACCTCACATCCCATGTGGGAGCGAGCTTGCTCGCGATAGCGCCCTTCCAGACGCCAGCAAAACTCAGCTTTCAGCGATCAACCAATCCATCTGCCACCCACCCTGGGTCTGCCCCAGCTTTTTCGACAGCCACGGCAGCAGTTCACGCAACTCTTCCTCCAGCCCCCACGGCGGATTGGCAATCGCCAGGCCGGAGCCGTTCAGGCTGTTGGGCGTCGCCAGTGGATGCACCAGCAGCTCCACCCGCAACAGCTTCGGCGCGCCCGTGCCGGCCAGGTCCTGGTAGAAGCGGCGCAACATCCGCTGGTCCTTAACCGGGTACCAGATCGCGGCCACCGTCTGGCGCATCCGGCCAATGGCTTCCTTGAGGGAGGCGGCGCAGCGCTGCATCTCGTCCAGCTGTTCGAAGGGCGGATCGATCAGCATCAGGGCACGCTTCTCTGCCACCGGCAGCAGCGCCCGCGGCACATGCCAACCCTCACCCAGGTGGACCGCCACGCGACGGTCGCCTTTCATGTTGTCCTTGAGCAACACGCCGTCTTCAGGGTGTTTCTCATTGAGCAGCACACGGTCCTGCGAACGGGTCAGGCGCCGCGCCAACTCCGGCGAGCCCGGGTAGTAGCGCAACTGCCCGTCCGGGTTCATCTCGTGCAGCACCTTCATGTAATCGGCGGTCAGCGGCGGCAGATCGCTCTCGCCCCACAACCGCGCAATGCCTTCCAGGTACTCACCGGTACGGTTGGCCTGGTCACCCTGCAAGTCGTACAACCCGATGCCCGCGTGGGTATCGAGGTAGGCGAAGGGCTGCTCCTTGCGCGACATCAAGGCAATGAGGCGGGTCAAGGTCAGGTGTTTGAATACATCGGCGTGATTGCCGGCGTGGAAGGCGTGGCGATAATTCATGGCGGCTCCTGCGAAGGGCGACGAGTTTACCTCGAAGCGCGTCGGACGTCAGGGGTTCGCAGCCCGGCGGACAGGCCACCATCAGACCAGCTCTCGCAGCAAATACGCCTGCAATGGCGCCTTTTGCGCCTCAGTCGGCTCCGATCGCTCAAGAAAGTGGGCAATCTTGCAGCGCAGGACGCTGCCGTCGACCCGCTCGAACACATGCGGATGCTCTTCACCCAGCCAAGTGAGCACGTTGTCCAGCAGACAGTCCGTCGGGCCCTCGGTCATTGCGTCCAACAGTGCGACGGGCACTTGCCACCAGGGAAAAGCCTGGGCCGGCCGCTGGGCATTTCCCACGACCTCAAGGGATTGCCCATTGATCAGACAGCGCTTGATGACCGGCAAGACTTGCCCGGCCTCCACCGCCGTCGATTGCAGGATCGGCCGCATGAAGCGCCCATCCCAAAAACGCAGGAAGACCGGCTTGCCACCGGGCAACAGCACCTGCGTGAGCCCGCGCAAGTGTTCGACAAGGATTTCCTGGCTCACGCACGAAACCGCCAGCCAACCCCAATCGAGGGAGTCGGTGGCGGCTATCCAATCAACAAACCCACTGTCTGCGCTGACCAGCCCTACATAGGGCATGACCGCTTCCCACTCGGCGTACGGCGTGTCGGCCCAGATCGGGCTGGCGACCGAGTTCATCGAGCGCCTCCAGGCCGACAACACCCCGGCGCTACTGGCATTGCTGAAAATGGCGAAAAGTTGCTCGGAGGCCTGCAAGGGGTGGTCCTCAAGCCAGGCGCGGGGAGATTGATCGCTGTTCATGGACGCCCCCGGACATCGATAGATTTGTGAACGACCGGCGGCACTGCACAAGCGCCACTCCTGCAACGCTCGCACTCCTCACAGAACGGCGCCGAACCTTGGAAACTGAGAGTCTGCGCAAGGGAAAGCGCGGGCGCCGCCGCAGCGACCAGCTTCTCGGCGCTGCCTGGAGAGCCGGATGCCGCGCTCATGACCGCCATCGGCGCCCCACCGACCTCGAGGGGTACGCTGCTGGAAATCCCCCCGGCACCGATGTTGATCCAATGGCCGCCGGCCTGAAGGGTCACGCTCGCGCCCCCGTCCAAGACTACCTGCTGGCCGGCGCTGACATGAAACTGCTGGCTGGCATTCAGGACCTGGCTGGTGACACGAATATGCCGCTCGCCGCTCACCAGCAGATGATCGTCCTGCCGCACTTCTGTCCGGCGTTGACCGTGGGTAAGGCGCTGCTCATCGGCCTTGAGCTCGTGCCGTGCCGCACCGGCGACAACGATGCTGCGCTCGTGATCGACCTGCACCCGCTGGTCATGCAGCACATGCTGGGTCCAGTTGCGCTGGGCCCGCAGGTAGATCTCCTCGGCGCCCTTGCGATCCTCGATGCGCAATTCGTTGTAGCCTGCCCCGCCGGGGCTGCTCTGGCTGCGCCACACGCTGCGGGTCTTGTCCGCAGGCAGGTCCAGCGGCACCGGGTTGGCGCCGTTGGGCAGACACCCGACGACCAACGGCTTGTCCACGTCGCCATCGATGAACCCCACCAAGACTTCCATCCCGACCCGGGGGATCATCACTGCGCCATAGCGATCGTGAGCCCAACCAGAGGCCACGCGCAGCCAGCAGCTGGAATGCTCGTCGCATTGTCCGTCGCGATCCCAGACCAGTTGCACCTTGACCCGTCCGAACTCATCGCAATGGATCTCGCTGTCCACCGGCCCGGTCACCACCGCCGACTGATAACCATGGGCACGGGGCTTTTCGTGATGCAAAGGTGGCCGAAAGAACACGTCCCATGGCGTGGCAAGAAAGGTATTTTTGTAGCCCTGGAATTCATCCGGGCCAGCGGCTGTTTCTTCCAGCACCTGCGGTTGACGGCCATGATGGTCGATCTGCGTCAGGAGCCAGAGATCATTCCACGGTTCCCGGGGATGCTCCTTGATGCGCATGAAATGTCCGCTGACCAGGGCGCTTTCATTGCTGCCGCCTTCTGCCACGCAGTGGTCGGCGCCGTGGCGCTCAAGGGCGCGTCGGGTCAGATGCTTGCCGTCGTCACGGGCGCAGAAACCACCGGGATAGTGATAGTCCTCGAGCACAGGGCGCTGTCGATTGTCGAGTTGGGTTTGCAGTAACAAACCGGGCCTGCGGAAGTCGTAGTCGCGCAACGTCACGGCAGTGGTACGGGTCTGGAGCCGCACTGCCAGGCGCTTGATGGCCGGCTCGTCGGCGGCCATGCCGCTGTCCGGCAGGTATAGCGTCGACTCAGGCAGGCGGTGAAACACCGTCTGGTCGTCACCGAATACCAGCAGATGACCGTCAGGGCGGTGCCTGAAGTGATAATGGATGCCGACTTCGGCGCAGATCCGCTCGATGAAGGCCAGGTCGCTTTCGCCATACTGCACACAATACTCGCGCTCGGGGTATTGCCCGCCCAGCGTGAACTGGCAGGCATCCGCCAGGATCCCGTGATCCTTCAACACCCGGGCAACGATATCGGGCACGTTCAGGTGCTGGAAAACTCGCTGGTTGATGCGATGGCGCAAGTAGGCCAGGCGGGGCACCAGGCTGATCTGATAACGGGTCAGGCGTTTGCCCGAATCCCCCTGGGCCACGCTATAGACCTGACCGTGTATGCCACGGTCCCAATCATCGAACCCCAGAAATGCCTGGCGATGCAGGAGCTCTTCCAGCGCCAGGTCAGACCGCTCGCTGACCAGTTCCAGGTCAAAGCGATAGGGCTGGCTGATGGCTTCCTTGCCCTTGAACTCAAGCACCTTGAGTTCATTCGGCCCGCTGTCGAGCGTCAGCGTGAAACGTGGTTGGTTGGCAGGCGGGAACATCCAATGTGCCTCTGCTGAGTGGAGGCGGGCGATTCTGCACGAGCGATAGGGGGAGTGGATTGGAGGTCAGGAAAAACAGATTTGCCTTACAGCCAATGAGCTAAAAGCGGCAAGACGTGATGCATTTTCCGATAGACATTCGTGGCATCGCGGCCAACCGCAACCATCCCACGAATGAATCAGCCGTTTCCTGCAACACGGCGGATCTCGGCGCCGTAACAGCCGTGATAACGTGTGCTGGTCGCAAAAAAAGCAAAGGATGCACGGCATGACGACACGTTACGCAAAGATCGCAATGACCCTGGCGCTCGCCGCATTCGCCTTCCTGACGGTGTTCAATAACATCACGGACTACAGCTCCAACTTCAATTTCGTCCATCACGTACTGAGTATGGATACCACCTTTCCCGACAACGCCGCCCGGTATCGGGCCATCGATCAACCGTGGATGTGGCACGGGGCCTATTGGCTGATTATTCTCGGCGAAGCGATGACGGCAGGGTTGCTGGGCTACGGCGCACTGGAACTGTGGCTGGCACGCCAAGCCGAGGCCGCGGTTTTCGCCCGTGCCAAGCGCTGGGCCGTTGCCGGCCTGACGGTGGGTTTCTTCGTCTGGTTCTTTGGTTTCATGGTGGTCGGTGGCGAGTGGTTCCTGATGTGGCAATCAGAAATCTGGAATGGCCAGGACGCTGCGTTCAGGTTCTATATGGCGATTTTGGGGGTGTTGATCTTTCTCAACCAACCTGACGCCAATCCGGACTGAGCCCCATGAAAAAACGGCCCGCCTCCATTGGAGACGGGCCGTTTTTATGCAAGTCGTCCTGCGAGCCATCAAGGCCCCGCCGAAGGCCTTACTGGTTCAGGCGAAAATCTTTTTCCGCCGCGTCGAAGCGCTGCAGCATACCGGCGGTAGGCGAGCCCGCCTTGCTGACCAGGTAGATAGCCAGGCTGGCGAAGATGAAGCCTGGGATGATTTCGTACAGCCCCAGCAACGCGAAATGCTTCCAGACGATCACGGTGATCGCACCCACCAGGATGCCGGCGAGCGCGCCATTGCGGGTCATGTTCTTCCAGATCACGGAGATCAGGACAACCGGGCCGAAGGCGGCACCAAAACCGGCCCAGGCGTAGCTCACCAGGCCCAGTACACGGTTTTCCGGGTTGGCGGCCAGGGCGATGGCGACCAAGGCCACCAGCAGCACCATGGCGCGGCCGACCCAGACCAGTTCCAGCTGGGAAGCGCCCTTGCGCAGGAAGGTTTTGTAGAAGTCTTCGGTCAGGGCACTGGAGCACACCAGCAACTGGCAGCTCAGGGTACTCATCACCGCCGCCAGGATGGCCGACAGCAACACACCGGCAACCCATGGGTTGAACAGTATTTTCGCCAGCTCGATGAACACCCGCTCAGGGTTCTCGGTCACGGGACCGGCCACGTCAGGGTGCGCCGAGAAGTAAGCGATACCGAAGAAGCCCACGGCCACGGTGCCGCCCAGGCAGAGGATCATCCAAGTCATGGAAATGCGACGAGCCTTGGCGATCGACTTGACCGAATCCGCCGCCATGAAGCGCGCCAGGATGTGCGGTTGGCCGAAGTAGCCCAGGCCCCAGCCCATCAGCGAGATGATGCCGATGAAGGTGGTGTTTTTCAGCATGTCGAACGACGTAGGATCTTTTGCTTCGATAGCCAGGAACGTGGTGTCCACACCACCGGTAGCCAGCAGCACGATGATCGGCGTGAGGATCAGCGCAAAGATCATCAGGGTGGCTTGTACGGTGTCGGTCCAGCTCACGGCCAGGAAACCACCGACGAAGGTGTAGGCGATGGTCGCCGCAGCACCGGCCCATAGCGCCGTCTCGTAGGACATGCCGAAGGTGCTTTCGAACAGACGGGCGCCGGCAACGATGCCGGAAGCGCAATAGATGGTGAAGAACACCAGGATCACCACCGCAGAGATGATCCGCAGCACACCGCTCTTGTCTTCGAAACGGCTGGAGAAGTAGTCCGGCAGCGTCAGTGCGTCACCGTTGTGCTCGGTCTGTACCCGCAGGCGACCGGCCACGAACAACCAGTTCAGGTAGGCACCGGCGATCAGGCCGATGGCGATCCAGCTTTCCGACAGGCCGGACATGTAGATCGCACCAGGCAAACCCATCAACAACCAGCCGCTCATGTCGGAAGCGCCGGCAGACAGTGCCGTCACGACGCTGCCCAGGCTACGACCGCCCAGGATGTAATCGGAAAGGTTATTGGTGGAGCGGTAAGCCATCAGACCGATCAGGACCATGGCTGCGATATAGATCACGAAAGTGATCAAGGTGGGATTACTAACACTCATGAGTTACGCCCTGGCTTTGTTTTTATGTAGCGGTGGCAGTTTAAAGCGTCGACAACACAGACGTTGTAGCGACGATTTACAGTCCCGCGAATTTATGACTGATGTTTCCCCAGGAAAGCCATCAGCCGATGCCCCTCGGCTTTTGAACCGGTTGCACCTTGGCCGCGAATGCTATTCAACAAATCAAATAAGGTGCAACCAGTTTCGTTCGAATAAGTTGCACCTGATCGGTTTTATCGCCAAATCTGTGTTTTTTGCTCCCTTTTAGTGCAGTTCCCAGCACCCAGCTAGAAGCCAAAGCACTAAGCCAGTGCAGGATCAACCGGGCAATATTTGCTTCCGGATGAGCTGCCTGTCATTTCGAGAAAAAAAAGGGTTGCACCCGGTTGCACCTCAATCATCGCGCAGCTAATCTTGCCGCCAGCTGATGCCACGCGATACGTGGTAAACATGAGGATAAAAATATGGCTACCACCACCCTTGGGGTCAAACTCGACGACCCGACCCGCGAACGCCTCAAGGCGGCCGCAACCTCGATTGATCGCACGCCGCACTGGCTGATCAAGCAGGCAATTTTCAATTACCTGGAAAAACTCGAGGGTGGTGCAACCCTGACCGAGCTGAACGGCTCACCTCGCACCGACAGCGACGATGCTGGCGATGTGCAGGTCGACCATGCTCACCAATGCTTCCTCGAATTTGCCGAGAGCATCCTGCCGCAATCGGTCCTGCGCGCCTCCATCACGGCCGCTTACCGCCGCCCTGAGCCGGAAGTGGTGCCGATGCTGATCGAGCAGGCCCGCCTGCCGGCACAAATGGCCGAAGCCACCAACAAACTGGCTGCTTCGATTGCTGAAAAACTGCGCAACCAGAAAAGTGCCGGCGGCCGTGCCGGTATCGTTCAGGGTTTGCTGCAGGAATTTTCCCTGTCGTCCCAGGAAGGCGTAGCACTGATGTGCCTGGCCGAGGCGCTGCTGCGCATCCCGGACAAAGGCACCCGTGACGCGCTGATCCGCGACAAGATCAGCACCGGCAACTGGCAGCCACACTTGGGCAACAGCCCGTCGCTGTTCGTCAACGCCGCCACGTGGGGCCTGCTGCTGACCGGCAAGCTGGTCGCTACCCATAACGAAGCGGGCCTGACCTCTTCCCTGAGCCGCATCATCGGCAAGAGCGGCGAGCCGATGATCCGCAAGGGCGTCGACATGGCCATGCGCCTGATGGGCGAGCAGTTCGTCACCGGCGAAACCATCGCCGAGGCCCTGGCCAACGCCAGCAAGTTCGAAGCCAAAGGCTTCCGCTATTCCTACGACATGCTGGGTGAAGCCGCACTCACCGAACATGATGCGCAGAAGTACCTGGCCTCGTACGAACAAGCCATTCATTCGATCGGCAAAGCGTCCCATGGCCGTGGGATTTATGAAGGCCCAGGCATTTCCATCAAGCTGTCCGCCCTGCACCCACGTTACAGCCGCGCCCAGTACGAGCGCGTCATGGACGAGCTGTACCCACGCCTGCTGTCGCTGACCCTGCTGGCCAAGCAATACGACATCGGCCTGAACATCGACGCCGAAGAGGCCGACCGCCTCGAACTGTCGCTGGATCTGCTGGAGCGCCTGTGCTTCGAGCCGCAACTGACCGGCTGGAACGGCATCGGCTTCGTGATCCAGGCCTACCAGAAGCGTTGCCCGTACGTGATCGACTACGTCATCGACCTGGCACGCCGTAGCCGCCACCGGTTGATGATTCGCCTGGTAAAAGGCGCGTACTGGGACAGCGAAATCAAGCGCGCCCAAGTCGAAGGCCTGGAAGGCTATCCGGTCTATACCCGCAAGGTGTACACCGACGTGTCCTACATCGCTTGCGCCCGCAAGCTGCTGTCGGTGCCGGAAGTCATCTACCCGCAGTTCGCCACGCACAACGCCCATACCCTGGCAGCCATCTACCACATCGCCGGTCAGAACTATTATCCGGGCCAGTACGAATTCCAGTGCCTACATGGCATGGGTGAACCGCTGTACGAACAGGTTGTAGGCAAGGTTTCCGAAGGCAAGCTGAACCGTCCGTGCCGTGTGTACGCTCCGGTCGGCACCCACGAGACACTGCTGGCGTACCTGGTACGTCGCCTGCTGGAAAACGGCGCGAACACTTCGTTCGTCAACCGTATCGCCGACCAGTCCATCTCGATTCAGGAGCTGGTGGCCGATCCAGTGGCCAGCATCGAGCAGATGGCGACGCTGGAAGGCGGTTTCGGCCTGCCGCACCCGCGCATCCCACTGCCGCGCGACCTGTATGGCAGCGACCGCGCCAACTCCAGCGGCATCGACCTGGCCAACGAACATCGTTTGGCGTCGCTGTCCTGCGCCCTGCTTGCCACTGCCCATAACGATTGGACAGCCGTGCCGATGCTCGGCTGTGCCGCCAGCGAAGAAGCCCCGGCCCCGGTACTGAACCCGTCCGATCACCGCGACGTGGTTGGTCATGTACAGGAAGCCACGGTCGTCGACGTCGACAACGCCATCCAGTGCGCCCTCAACGCCGCACCGATCTGGCAAGCCACGCCGCCAGCCGAGCGCGCCGCGATCCTCGAACGTGCCGCCGACCTGATGGAAGGCGAGATCCAGCCGCTGATGGGCCTGTTGGCCCGCGAAGCCGGCAAGACCTTCGCCAACGCCATCGCCGAAGTGCGTGAAGCCGTGGACTTCCTGCGCTACTACGCGGTGCAGGCGCGCAACGATTTCACCAACGATGCCCACCGCCCACTGGGTCCGGTGGTCTGCATCAGCCCGTGGAACTTCCCGCTGGCGATTTTCAGCGGCCAGGTCGCCGCTGCCCTGGCCGCCGGCAACCCGGTATTGGCCAAGCCCGCCGAGCAGACGCCATTGGTGGCTGCCCAGGCTGTGCGCCTGATGCTCGAAGCCGGCATTCCGGAAGGCGTGCTGCAACTGCTGCCGGGGCGCGGCGAAACCGTCGGCGCCCGCCTGGTGGGTGACGAGCGGGTCAAAGGCGTGATGTTCACCGGCTCCACCGAAGTCGCTCGCCTGCTGCAACGCAACATCGCCGGTCGCCTGGACAACCAGGGCCGGCCGATCCCGCTGATCGCCGAAACCGGCGGCCAGAACGCCATGATCGTCGATTCCTCGGCGCTGACCGAACAAGTAGTCATCGACGTGGTGTCGTCGGCCTTCGACAGTGCCGGCCAGCGTTGCTCGGCCCTGCGGGTCCTGTGCCTGCAGGAAGATTCCGCCGACCGTGTCATCGAAATGCTCAAGGGCGCCATGGCCGAATCGCGCCTCGGCAACCCCGAGCGCCTGTCCGTGGACATCGGCCCGGTGATCGACGCCGAAGCCAAGGCCGGCATCGAGAAACACATCCAGGCCATGCGCGACAAAGGTCGCACCGTGTACCAGATGGCAATCGCCGACAGCGACGAGTGCAAGCGCGGCACCTTTGTCATGCCAACCCTGATCGAACTGGAAAGCTTCGACGAACTGCAGCGCGAGATCTTCGGCCCGGTGTTGCACGTGGTCCGCTACAAGCGCAAGGAACTGGATCAGTTGATCAACCAGATCAACGCTTCCGGCTACGGCCTGACCCTGGGCGTGCACACGCGCATCGACGAGACCATCGCCAAGGTCATCGACAACGTGCATGCGGGCAACGTCTACGTGAACCGCAACATTGTCGGTGCTGTGGTCGGCGTGCAGCCGTTTGGCGGCGAAGGCCTGTCGGGGACCGGTCCCAAGGCCGGTGGTCCGCTGTACCTGTACCGCCTGCTGTCGACACGTCCTACCGATGCGATCCAGCAATCCTTCGTCCGTGGCGATGCCCTGGTGGCGCCGGACCTGCGTTTGCGCGAGGCCATGGGTAAACCGCTGGCCGCGCTGCAAGCCTGGGCCGACAGCCAGAAGCTCGCCGAACTGAGTGCCGTGTGCGTGCAATTCGCAGCCCAGTCGCAAAGCGGTATTACCCGGACCCTGACCGGCCCGACCGGCGAGCGCAACAGCTACGCCATCCTGCCGCGCGAGCACGTGTTGTGCCTGGCCGACGTGGAAGGCGACCTGCTGACGCAACTGGCGGCCGTACTGGCCGTGGGCGGCTCGGCCGTGTGGCCGGAAACCGACACCAGCAAGGCGTTGTTTGCACGCTTGCCGAAAGACCTGCAGGCACGCATCCAGCGGGTGGCCGACTGGACCAAGGACGAGGTGCTGTTCGACGCGGTCCTGCACCACGGCGATTCGGACCAACTGCGCGGCGTTTGCCAACAGGTAGCCAAGCGCGCCGGCGCCATCGTCGGGGTCCATGGCCTGTCCCAGGGCGAAACCAGCGTGGCGCTGGAGCGCCTGGTGATCGAGCGGGCCTTGAGCGTCAACACCGCGGCGGCGGGTGGTAACGCCAGCTTGATGACTATCGGCTAAACCGCTGTAGACCAGGCACCTGCAACGGGTGCCTGGCAATCCAATCCCTGTGTGCGAGCCTTGCTCCCACAAAGCCTGATCCCACAGAGCTTGCTCCCACATTGGAATTAGTGCCGCCCTCACCTCTGCATCACTATCATCAATCATCCTGTTCAGCCTTTATCAGCACGCCTAGACTCGGCCCATCCCAAAAAAAGGTAAGCCGCCATGTCCGAGACGCTGCTCAGTTCCCGCAATCTGGCTTTCGAGCTGTATGAAGTCCTCGATGCCGAGGGTCTGACCCAGCGCGAGCGGTTTGCCGAGCACAATCGCGAAACCTTCGACGCCGCCATCGGTACGGCCCGCAGCATCGCCGAGAAATTTTTCGCACCCCACAACCGCAAGAATGATGAAAACGAACCGCGCTACGAGAACGGCGAGGCGATTCTGATTCCCGAGGTAAAACCGGCGGTGGACGCCTTCCTCGAGGCGGGGTTTCTCAACGCCGCACGCAGCTTCGAGGCAGGCGGCATGCAACTGCCGACGTTGCTGTCCCAGGCCTGCTTCGCGCACTTCCAGTCGGCCAACGCCGCTTCGACCTCTTATCCGTTCCTGACCATGGGCGCGGCGAACCTGATCGAGAGTTTCGGCAGCGAGGAGCAGAAGCAACGCTTCCTGCAACCGATGATCGACGGTCGTTTCTTCGGCACCATGGCCCTGACCGAGCCCCATGCAGGCTCTTCGCTGTCGGATATTCGTACGCGCGCGGAGCCTGCATCCGACGGCACCTATCGACTCAAAGGCAACAAGATCTTCATTTCCGGCGGCGATCATCCGTTGTCGGAAAACATCGTGCACATGGTCCTGGCGAAACTGCCGGACGCGCCGCCGGGCGTGAAAGGCATTTCGCTGTTTATCGTGCCCAAGTTCCTGGTCAACGACGACGGCAGCCTCGGCCAGCGTAACGACGTGCTGTTGGCCGGGCTATTCCACAAGATGGGCTGGCGCGGCACGACCTCCACCGCGCTGAACTTCGGCGACAACGGCGAATGTGTCGGTTACCTCGTAGGCAAACCGCACCACGGCCTGAGCTACATGTTCCAGATGATGAACGAGGCGCGGATCGGCGTCGGCATGGGCGCGGTGATGCTGGGTTATGCCGGCTACCTGTATTCCCTGGAATACGCCCGCGAACGCCCGCAGGGCCGGGTGCCCGACAGCAAGGACCCGACCACCGCCCCCGTGGCGATCATCCAGCACGCCGACGTGCGCCGCATGCTGCTGACCCAGAAGGCCTACGTCGAAGGGTCGTTTGACCTGGGCCTGTACGCGGCGCGCTTGTTCGACGACACCACCACCCTGGACAGCGAAGCCGAGCGTCGGCGCGCCCATGAGTTGCTGGACCTGCTGACCCCGATCGTCAAATCCTGGCCCTCTGAGTTCTGCCTGAAGGCCAACGAGCTGGCGATCCAGATTCTGGGGGGCCACGGCTACACCCGCGAATACCCGGTGGAGCAGTATTACCGCGACAACCGCCTGAACCCGATCCATGAAGGCACCCACGGCATCCAGTCCCTGGACCTGCTGGGGCGCAAACTGGCGCAGAACGGCGGTGCCGGGCTCAAGCAATTGATCCGGCTGGTGGCCGACACCACCGAACGCGCCCAGGCGCACGCTTCACTGACGCCGTTGCGCCAGCCGCTGGAAGCGCTGGTGGCGCGCCTGCAAACAGTCACCCTCGGCCTGCTGACGGACCTGGGCCAAGGCAAGGTCAACACCAGCCTCGCCAACTCGGCGCTGTACCTGAAGGTGTTTGGGCACATGGTGATCGGTTGGCGCTGGCTGGAACAGGCGATTCGTGCCGAAGAAGGCCTGGCCAAGGGCAATGCCGCGGACAGCGATTTCTATAAAGGCAAGCTGCAAGCGGCGCGCTACTTCCTGACTTGGGAAGTGCCGGGTTGTCATCATGAGCTGGCGATTCTTGAGGCGCGGGATGATACGTGCCTGGGGATGCGGGATGAGTGGTTCTGAGCCAGCGTTTGTGGTGCGGCTGACGTCCAATCGCGAGCAAGCTCGCTCCCACAGGGGGGCCACGTGGACGCGAAATCTGCGTTCACCACCAATCCACTGTGGGAGCGAGCTTGCTCGCGATAGCGGTGTTTCAGCCAACACACGGGTAACTGTGCTGACGCCTTCGCGAGCAAGCTCGCTCCCACAGTCAACCCTTGCTGGCGGTTTCAGGCCTGCTGGATCGTCTTGGCAATCACATCGACCGTGGCGCTGACTTGCTCTTGGTAACGGTCGAGTTCCGCTTGATGTTGCTTCTGCATTTCCATCTGCTGCGAACACAGGTTCATGGCCGCCAGTACCAGCAGGCGATCACCGATCAGCGTCGGGTATTTCCTTTTCGTGTCGGCCAGTGCGGCCTTGAGCATCGAAGCGGCGTCCAACAGGGCCTGTTCCTGCCCGGCCGGCGCTTTGATTGAATAGTCTTCTCCCAGGATCGAGATGACTGTCACCCCATCGGCGCCGTGCTTCATGCGCTGACAGGCCCGGCGCTGGCGCGCTCGATCAGGGCCTGGATGCGGGCGGCCGTAGCGCCGTGCAGTTCTTCCTGCTCCATCAGGCTCAGTTGCAGGCTTTCGTTTTCATCCTTGGCCTTGGCAAGTTCCGCGCCCAGGGTTTCGTTCAGGCCGGTGAGGTGACGGTTCTGTTGCACCAGGTCGTTGACCAGTTGCTCGAGCTGGCTGAGGGATGTTTCCAACATATTGATTTCCAGGCGTTTTCAAGGGGCGCGTACGATAAAGAAAAGTCACCGTCAATGCCACGGTTTACGGGGCGGCGGTGCGTTTCCGGCGAGTTTTAGAGACTGCGATTCGGGAATCTGGTTCCTACCCTTCGTCGCATCGCACGTGATGCCCTGCGAACAAAAGCGCGCGTCGCCCTCAAGACTTTAGTCGTATGACCGATAAGTCAGGGCACAGCAGTTTCAGCCCCGCACGGACGCGGCTACTTCCGGTACTTTCCATGTCTCTACGTAATATGAACATCGCGCCTCGGGCATTCCTTGGGTTTGCCCTGATCGGCGCCCTGATGCTCGCCCTCGGGGTGTTTGCCCTGACCCAGATGAGCAAAATCCGTGATTCGGGTGAAAGCATCGCCCAGAACAGCGTACCCAGCATCAAGGCCCTGAACGAGTTCACCCAACTGACACTGCGCCTGCGCGTGCTGTCCTATCGCTTGCTGGTCAACCGCGAATCGGACCTCCAGCAGAAAACACTGGACCTGTTCGAGCAGCGCAACCAGCAGATCCGCGCGGCCCAGGCCGCCTATGAAAAGCTTATCAGTGCCCCGGAAGAACGGGCCGCCTACGACCAGTATGGGCAATTGCTGGGGCAGTACCGCCAGCTCGAAGATCAGATGAAAAGCCTGTCGCGCAACAATCAGGTTGATGAACTGCGGACGCTGATCAACACCAAGGTGTTAAGCAACTCCGATGCGATCAACGCTGTGCTCGACCGCCTGATAGACATCAACAACCAGCAAGCCGAGACCCTCAACCAGGGCGCAGCGCAACAATATTCAACCGCCTTCAATTGGGTTGTCACACTGCTGGTCATCGCCACCGGCCTGACCCTGCTGTTCGCCTGGCTGCTGACCAACAGCATTACCAAGCCGATTGCCAACGCCCTGGACGCCGCCGAGGAAATCGCCAAGGGCAACCTGACCCGTCCGATTGCCGTCGATGGCAGCGACGAAGCCGGTCGCCTGCTGCGGGCAATGTCGACCATGCAGGACAAACTGCGCGACACCTTGCAGCGGATCTCCGGCTCGGCCACGCAACTGGCCTCCGCGGCCGAAGAACTCAACAGTGTCACCGACGAAAGTGCCCGTGGCCTGACCCAGCAGAACAACGAAATCGAGCAGGCCGCCACCGCGGTCAACGAGATGACCAGCGCCGTGGAAGAGGTCGCGCGCAATGCGGTGAGCACCTCCGAAGCGTCGAAAAACGCCACCACCTCCGCAGGTGACGGCCGTGATCTGGTACAGGAAACCGTCAGCGCCATCGAACGCATGAGCGCCGATGTGCAAAGCACTGCCACGTTGATCGGCAACCTGGCCAATGAGTCCCGCGACATCGGCAAGGTGCTGGACGTGATCCGCGGCCTGGCCGACCAGACCAACCTGCTGGCGTTGAACGCCGCCATCGAAGCCGCCCGTGCCGGTGAGGCCGGTCGTGGTTTTGCCGTGGTCGCCGACGAAGTCCGCGCCCTGGCCCACCGCACCCAACAGTCGACCAGCGAGATCGAACGCATGATCGGCAGCATCCAGAGCGGCACCGAACACGCTGTGGATTCGATGCGCAACAGCACCGAACGCGCGGAGTCGACGCTGAACATCGCCCGCGGCGCCGGCATGTCCCTGGACACGATCAACACCGCCATCGTCGAGATCAACGAACGCAACCTGGTGATCGCCAGCGCCGCCGAAGAGCAGGCCCAAGTGGCCCGTGAAGTGGACCGCAACCTGGTGAACATCCGCGACCTGTCGGTGCAATCGGCCACCGGCGCCAACCAGACCAGCGCCGCCAGTGCCGAACTGTCGCGCCTGGCCGTGGACCTCAACAGCATGGTTGGGCGGTTCAGCCTTTAACGTCTCACCGCCGATCGTTCCCACGCTCTGCGTGGGAATGCAGCCGGGGACGCTCCGCGTCCCCAAGAGCCGAACGCGGAGCGTCCGTAGATGCATTCCCACGCAGAGCGTGGGAACGAGCGGAGCGTCCGTCGAGGCATCCCCACGCGGAGCGTGGGAACGATCAGCTCCATCCATTCCAACCTTTTTTGACAGCATCACATTTCAACAGGTTAGAATCGCTGGCACGCAGACTGCATGGTCAATCTGCGCCCGTCCCCCAGTTTTCCCGGAGTAACGCCTTTGACTGCGACGACCATCAACAGCCTGTTCTTGATCGGCGCGTTGCTGGTAGGTGCGAGCATCCTGGTGAGTTCTCTTTCGTCCCGCCTGGGCATCCCGATCCTGGTGATCATCCTGGCCGTGGGCATGGTGGCCGGTGTCGACGGCGCCGGTATTCTTTTCGATAACTACGCCACGGCTTATCTGGTTGGTAACCTCGCATTGGCGGTCATCCTGTTGGACGGTGGTTTGCGCACGCGGGTGTCGAGCTTTCGCGTCGCACTGTGGCCGGCGTTGTCGCTGGCCACGGTCGGTGTATTGATCACCACCGGTCTGACCGGCCTGGCGGCGGCGTGGCTGTTCAACCTGAACCTGATCCAGGGCCTGCTGATCGGCGCCATTGTCGGTTCCACCGATGCCGCGGCGGTGTTCTCGCTGCTGGGCGGCAAGGGCCTGAACGAACGGGTCAGCGCCACCCTCGAGATCGAGTCCGGCAGCAACGACCCCATGGCAGTGTTCCTGACCGTGACCCTGATCGGCATGCTCGCCAGTGGCGAAACCGGCCTGCATTGGAGCCTGCTGGGGCATCTGATACGCGAGTTTGGTATCGGCGCGGTGCTTGGCCTGGGCGGTGGCTGGCTGATGTTGCAACTGGTCAATCGCATCAACCTGGCCAACGGCCTTTACCCGATCCTGGTCATCAGCGGCGGCCTGGCGGTATTCGCCTTGACCAACGCCCTGCACGGCAGCGGCTTCCTCGCGGTGTACCTGTGCGGCCTGGTGGTCGGCAACCGCCCGGTGCGCAGTCGCCACGGCATCCTGCATATGCTCGATGGCATGGCCTGGCTGGCACAGATCGGCATGTTCCTGGTGTTGGGGTTGCTGGTCACGCCCCACGACCTGCTGCCCATCGCCCTGCCCGCCCTGGGCCTGGCGTTGTGGATGATTCTGTTTGCACGTCCGCTGTCGGTCGTGGTCGGCCTGCTGCCATTCAAGGCATTCCACGGTCGCGAAAAAGCTTTTATCTCCTGGGTCGGCCTGCGCGGCGCGGTGCCGATCATCCTCGCGGTGTTCCCGTTGATGGCCGGCCTGCCTCACGCCCAGCTCTATTTCAACCTGGCGTTCTTTATCGTGCTGGTCTCGCTGTTGGTGCAGGGCACCAGCCTGCCGTGGGTCGCCAAGTTGCTGCACGTGACCGTCCCGCCCGAGCCGCTGCCGATTTCCCGGGCGGCGCTGGAAGTCCACGTCACCAGCGAGTGGGAGTTGTTCATCTATCGCCTGGGCGCGGAAAAATGGTGCATCGGCTCGCCCCTGCGGGACCTGAAAATGCCCGAAGGCACACGCATCGCCGCCCTGTTTCGTGGCCAGCAACTGCTCCATCCGTCGGGTAGTACCGTGCTGGAAGTCAATGATTTGCTGTGTGTTATCGGCCATGAACACGACTTGCCGGCCCTTGGAAAACTGTTCAGCCAAGCGCCGCAACGGGGCCTGGATCTGCGTTTCTTCGGCGACTTCGTACTCGAAGGAGACGCCCAGCTGGCAGCGGTTGCGGCGCTGTACGGACTGAAACTGGACGGCATCGATCCCGACATGTCCCTGGGCCGCTTCATTGCCCAGAAAGTCGGTGGCGCGCCGGTGGTCGGCGACCAGGTGGATTGGAACAACACCCTGTGGACCGTCGCGGTCATGGACGGGAACAAGATCGCCAAAGTGGGCGTCAGATTCCCCGAAGGAAGTCGCCCGGGTCCCGGCTTGTTCCTCTAAACTGCTCCCACTCTCACTTGCTCGACCGGTCTTTATGCCTACCCTGCGCTCCTTTTTCGCCATCGCCCTGCTGGGCCTGAGTCTCTCCGTCTGCACACTGCAAGCCGCTGACCTTCCCGCCAGCGCTTCAGTGCAGTCCAGCCTGGACAAGATCGCCGACCGCAAACTGCCGGAAGCCGAGCAGAAAGCCCTGCAGGCGATCTTGCAGAACACGCTGACCCTGCTCAGCAACAAGGCCGACTACGAGCAGAAGCTGCAGGCGCTCAAACAGCAACTGGCCACTGCGCCCAAGCAGAACATCGAGAACCAGCGCGAACTGGCGCGGCTCAAGGGCACCACGGCGGTGCCGGTGGCGCAACGCTACGCCAACCTGCCGATTCCCCAGCTCGAGCAAATGCTCACGGATCGCTCCACCCAGCAGAGTGACCTGCAAAAAGCCCTGGCCGACGCCAACAGTCTGGTCATTACCGCCCAGACCCGCCCCGAGCGGGCCCAGGCGGAAATTTCCAACAGCCAGAGCCGCATCCAACAGATCAACGCCACCCTCAAGGCCGGCAGGGACGCTGGCAAAACCCTTAGCGCCGAGCAGCGCGACCAGCTCAACGCCGAGCTGGCGGCGCTCAATGCGCTGATTCCACTGCGTCGCCAGGAGCTGGCCGGCAACAGCCAACTGCAGGACCTGGGCAACAGCCAGCACGATTTGCTGATGGAAAAAATCGCCCGCATGGAGCAGGAAATCCAGGACCTGCAAAACCTGATCAACCAAAAGCGCCTGGCCCAGTCCCAGGAGACGGTGACCCAGCAATCCATCGAAGCCCAGAAGGCCGGTGGCAGCAGCCTGCTGGCGACCGAAAGCACGGCCAACCTGAAGCTCTCCGACTACCTTCTCAAGAGCACCGACCGCCTCAATGAGGTCACCCAGCAGAACCTGCAGACCAAGCAATTGTTGGACAGTGTCACCCAGACCGACGCCGCCCTGGACGAGCAGATCAGCGTGCTCAAGGGCAGCCTGCTGCTCTCCAAGATCCTCTACAAGCAACGCCAGACCCTGCCGCGCCTGAAGATGGACCAGAACCTGGCCGACCAGATCGCCGACATCCGCCTGTACCAGTTCGAAGTCAGCCAACAGCGCGAGCTGCTGAACAATCCCAGCGCCTATGTCGACAGCCTGCTGGCCTCCCAGCCGTCGGAGCAAGCCACACCGCAACTGCGCAAGACCTTGCTGGAACTGGCACTGACCCGCGTCGACCTGCTGGAACGCCTGAACCGCGAATTGAGCGCAGTGCTCAACGAATCCATCACCCTGCAACTCAACCAGAAACAACTGCTCAGCACCGCCCAGAACCTGCGGGCGACCCTTGAAGAACAGATGTTCTGGATCCCCAGCAACAAACCGCTGGATTTCGACTGGATGCGCGGCGTGCCGATGCGCCTGGAGAAACAGGTCGACTCACTGCCCTGGGCTTCGAGCCTCAGTGAGCTGGCTGATGGCCTGACCCAACGGCCGTTGCTGTTCCTGCCCCTGGCACTGCTGATCGGCGCGCTGCTGTGGCGGCGCAAGAGTCTCTATGCGCGACTGAACAAGGTTCACCAGGACGTTGGCCACTTCAAGCGCGACAGCCAATGGCACACGCCCCAGGCGATCCTGATCAATATCCTCCTGGCGATGCCGTTGGCGTTGGCGCTGGCCCTGTGCGGCTACGCCCTGCAGATCGACGCTCGCGGCCAGAACGCCAACCTCGGCGCGGCGCTGCTGCAGATCGGCCAAGCCTGGCTGGTGTTCTACACAGCCTATCGAGTGCTGGCCCCCGGCGGCGTGGCCGAATTGCATTTCCGCTGGGAGAAACCCCAGGTCGAATTCCTCCAGGGCTGGATCCGCCGCCTCGGGCTGGTGGTGCTGGCGCTGGTGGCCGTGGTGGCCGTCGCCGAACTGCAACCCTCGGCCCTGGCCGACGACGTGCTGGGCATGCCGGTGGTGCTGACCTGCTACGCGTTGATGGCGTGGTTGCTCAGCCGCTTGCTGCTGAGCAGCCCGACACACAAGAACACTTCGCTGTTCCGCAAGGCGGTCGGGGTGCTGTTCACCGCCCTGCCGATCGCGCTGTTCGTGGCGGTGTGCTTCGGCTACTACTACACCGCGCTGAAGCTCAGCGACCGGTTGATCAACACCCTGTACCTGCTGATGTTCTGGCTGGTGATCGAAGCCACCTTCGTCCGCGGCCTGTCGGTCGCGGCGCGGCGCCTGGCCTACCAGCGTGCCCTGGCCAAGCGCCAGGCCGCCAAGGAAGCCGGCGACGGCGAAGCGGTGGTCGAGGAACCGACCCTGGATATCGAGAAGGTCAACGAGCAGTCCCTGCGCCTGATTCGCCTGGCGCTGCTGGGCGGTTTCATCGCCGCGCTGTACTGGGTCTGGTCGGACCTGATCAGCGTGTTCTCGTACCTGGACAACATCACCCTCTACGAATACACCAGCGGCACTGGGGCCAACATGAGCATGGTGCCCATCAGCATTGGCGACATGCTCGGGGCGCTGATCATCATCGGCATCACCTTCGCCCTGGCGCGCAACCTCCCGGGCCTGCTGGAAGTGTTCGTGCTGTCGAAACTGAACCTGGCCCAGGGCAGTGCCTATGCCACCACCACGCTGCTGTCCTATGTGATCGCCGGCGTCGGTTTCGTCACCACCCTGTCCACCCTGGGCGTGAGCTGGGACAAACTGCAATGGCTGGTGGCCGCGCTGTCGGTGGGCCTGGGCTTCGGCATGCAGGAGATCTTCGCCAACTTCATCTCCGGCATCATGATCCTGTTCGAGCGTCCGGTGCGCATCGGCGACACCATCACCATCGGCAACCTGTCGGGCACGGTCAGCAAGATCCGCATTCGGGCGACCACCATCACCGACTTCGACCGCAAGGACATCATCGTCCCGAACAAGACCTTCATCACCGGGCAACTGATCAACTGGTCGCTGACCGACACCGTGACCCGGGTGACCCTGAAGCTGGGCGTGGACTACGGTTCGGACCTGGACCGGGTGCGTGAACTGCTGCTCAAGGCCGCCCGCGAGAATCCACGTGTGCTGAAGGAACCGGAACCGATCGTGTACTTCCTCAACTTCGGTGAAAGCACCCTGGACCATGAGCTGCGCATGCACGTACGCGACCTTGGTGACCGCAACCCGGTACTGGACGAGATCAACCGGTTCATCAACCGTGAGTTCAAGAAGGAGCACATCAACATCTCCTTCCGGCAGATGGAAATCTATCTGAAGAACCTTCAGGGCCAGGAGTACAAGTTGGTGCCCGCCGAGCCCGAGCACAAAACCCTCGGCCCCGTACCCTCGACCGTAGCCAGCATCAAACCGGTGCCAGAGCCGCCGCAAGACACACTCGACTGATGCGCGCTGCCTGAAGGCGGCGCGCCGGAGACGGCCATGAAAACGCTGGAAACCTTGACCTTCGATAACCGCTTCGCCCGCCTGGGCGACGGTTTATCGACCCACGTGCTGCCCGAGCCCATCGACAATCCGCGGCTGGTCGTCGCCAGCCCGGCCGCCATGGCGCTGCTGGACCTGGACCCGGCACAAGCCCAGGCACCGCTGTTTGCCGAGATCTTTGGCGGCCACAAGCTGTGGGCCGAAACCGAGCCCCGGGCGATGGTGTATTCCGGGCATCAGTTCGGTCACTACAACCCGCAATTGGGCGACGGCCGCGGGTTGCTGCTGGGCGAGGTGTACAACGAGGCCGGCGAGCACTGGGACCTGCATCTCAAGGGCGCCGGCCAGACGCCGTTCTCACGGATGGGCGACGGGCGCGCGGTGCTGCGTTCCTCGATCCGCGAATTCCTCGCCTCCGAAGCCCTGCACGCCCTGGGCATCCCCACCACCCGCGCCTTGTGCGTGATCGGCTCCGACACCCCGGTGTGGCGCGAAAAGCAGGAGCGCGCCGCCATGGTGCTGCGCCTGGCGCCCAGCCACGTGCGCTTCGGGCATTTCGAATATTTCTACTACACCAAGAAACCCGAGCTGCATGCGGCCCTCGCCGAGCACGTGTTGAACCTGCACTTTGCCGAGTGCCGTGAGCAGCCGAAACCGTACCTGGCGATGTTCCGCGAAATCGTCGAGCGCAACGCCGAGCTGATTGCCAAATGGCAGGCCTACGGCTTCTGCCACGGCGTGATGAACACCGACAACATGTCGATCCTGGGCATCACCTTCGACTTCGGGCCGTTCGCCTTCCTCGACGACTTCGACGCCAACTTCATCTGCAACCACTCCGATGACCAGGGCCGCTACTCCTTCAGCAACCAGGTGCCCATCGGCCAGTGGAACCTCAGCGCGCTGGCCCAGGCCCTGACGCCGTTCATCAGCGTCGAAGCCCTGCGTGAGACCCTCGGCTTGTACTTGCCGCTGTACCAGGCCCACTACCTGGACCTGATGCGCCGCCGCCTCGGCCTGACCAGCGCCGAGGAAGATGACCAGAAGCTGCTGGAACGCCTGCTGCAATTGATGCAGAACAGCGGCGTCGACTACAGCCTGTTCTTCCGCCGGCTGGGCGACCAGGCGCCCGAGCAAGCCGTCGCCACCCTGCGCGATGACTTCGTCGACCTCAAGGGTTTCGATGCCTGGGGCGAGCTTTACATCGCCCGCGTCAACCGCGACGGCGCTGTCGATCAAGACCAACGCCGCGCCCGCATGCACGCGGTGAACCCACTGTATGTGCTGCGCAACTACCTGGCGCAGAAAGCCATCGACGCCGCCGAATCCGGCGACTACGAAGAAGTCCGCCGCCTGCACACCGTGTTGAGCAAGCCGTTCGAGGAACAACCGGGCATGGACAGCTACGCGCTACGTCCGCCGGAGTGGGGCAAGCATCTGGAGATCAGTTGCTCGTCGTAATCTCCTTCGCCACGGGTTCAGGGTTGTCTGGGCGAAAGTCATCGCGAGCAAGCTCGCTCCCACAGGGGTTGGGTGTTGCCGCACATATCGCAGTCACACAGCTCCCAATGTGGGAGCGAGCTTGCTCGCGATGGCGATCTTCAGCTCATCACAGCCTCTGAGCCCAATGCTGAAGCCCCGTGAGCATCACCGCGTTTATTTCGATGTAGGACCATTCAGGAGCAGGCTACGCCGCCTTGCGCCATTGCCTACAACTACGCCAGAATCCGCCGGCTTATGCGCCTTGAGGTCGGGCTTTATCGTTTCCCCGTCGCTGAAAATCAGCGATCGGGTTTAGCGATCCGACTCAACACAGACGCAATAATGCCCAGTCTCGATTGCAGTCTTTTATGTCTGCAACTCGCTTAATGGTGGCTGTGCGTGGGAGACCTTCTGGTCTACCCGGGGTTTCTGTGACCCGGACCGCTAACCTGCGTACAGCCGCCACCTTTGCTTGTTTAGCGATAGGTCGTGGTGGCTCAACCAATCACGGAGATTCACCATGTTCAAAGCAACCCCCAACCCATCCGATACCGATCCAGCCCACCCAACTCAAAAGAATTCGACGAAACGGCTGACCGCGTCCTCGATTACTACCTCAACCCAAAACCCAGCAAACCCGAGGCCGATCCAGGCCAACTGTTCACCGTCGTCAATGGCATCGACACCGAAACCCTGCTCGCCAACCTCAGCGAAAACCTGGCCTCGGCCAACGCCATGATCAGTGACCTGGCATTCGATCTGAAAGGCTCCAGGCGACAAGTCGCCCTGGGCATTCAGTAATTGATCGAACTAAGCGTTTTACTGGCGAACCGGGCACTGGACAACGTCGAACCCCGCCAGTCGACATAGCGCATCCCCCTGTGGCGAGGGAGCTTGCTCCCGCTGGGCTGCGTTGTAGGAGCTGTCGAGTGCAACGAGGCTGCGATCTTTCCCCAGACACTTGAGTCTAAAGCGAAAGATCAAAAGATCGCAGCCTTCGGCAGCTCCTACAGAACCGAGCGGGAGCAAGCTCCCTCGCCACGGATTCAGGTTGCCTGAACGACAGTCATCGCGAGCAAGCTAGCTCCCACAGGGGCGGGCTGTTGTCGCAAATATCGCGATCACACAGCCCCATGTGGGAGCGAGCTTGCTCGCGATGGCGAGCTTGAATTCATCGCCGCTTGCTCATCCAACCTTATCGTTCCCCTGCTCAGGCGTCTCGATTCCCGGCTCTGCCTCTCCACCCCCCTTCTCCTTGGGTTTGGCCTCTGGTTTTTTCTCGGGATAGCCGGGCATGCCGCGGGCGTCTTCAGGGGTCAGTTCATCCCGGTCGTGACGGCGGTCGATGGCGTAGGACGGGGCGGCGTTGGGGTCTTCATCGCGGCCGGCGGTGCCGAGGACGAAGCCGTCGTCGTTGGGGTTGTCCACTGACTGGGGCGTGGCTGGGTCTTGAGGATGGCTCATGGGACCTCCTGGGATTGCAAACAGGTACGTGGTTTTTTTATGAGGTCGCGACACCTTTTCAGTGCGATGCACCTGATGAATGGCAGCCTTGAGTGCAAGCCCCACAATGGGATTGGGGGAGAGCCAGGCCGGCTATCAGGCCGCCTCGCGAGCAAGCTTTGCTCCCACAGGTCCAGCTCAAACAGATCTGACGGGTGTACGACCGGGAGAGCCAGGTCGGCTACTAGGCCGCCTCGCGGTGGACGTTGATCTCGGGCGCCCCGTTAACCACGATGGCCGAACGCAGGCATTGCGCAGTGGGCATCCCGGCATGGATGCCGGGATAGCCGCGCTGGGCCATGGATGGCCCTTCGCGGCGGGCCCACGGAGCAATGCCGGAGTGAGGGCATGCCGAGCCTAAGCGAGGCACCGAGTGGTGG
>NZ_JBFREY010000031.1:0-73689 GCF_052114545.1 Pseudomonas sp. KB_12
AATCAAGGACGTCACGGATTACATTGTGCGGTTCTACAATGAACGACGAATGCATTCATCGTTAGACTATTTGCCGCCCAATCAGTACGAGCGGCAAACAGCCTGAAAACACCGATTGAGGTGTCCGGAAAAAGTTGACCACCTCAAACTGGACGACCGCAATCGCGAGCAAGCTTTGCTCCCACAGGCAGATCAGCGGGCTTGCGGTATAGTCGGCTGACGCTCCCCACTCAAGCCCCCCAATCATGAAACACACCACCGAAGACCTGCACACCATCACCGCCACGACCCTGGGCCATTACAACGCCGTGGCAGAAAGCTTTCGCGAAGGCACCCGCGATCACGATGTCAGCCAGAACATCGACGCCTTGCTGCGCCATATCCAGGGCCAGGCACCGCTGCACATCCTGGATTTGGGCTGCGGCCCGGGGCGCGACCTGCGCACATTCACGGCCATGGGCCATGTCGCGGTCGGCCTCGACGGTTCAGAAGCGTTTGCCCGGATGGCGCGCCAGGACAGCGGCTGTGAGGTGTGGCAACAGGACTTCCTGGAACTCGACCTGCCGGCCGAGCGTTTTGACGGGATTTTCGCCAACGCGGTGCTGTTTCATGTGCCTGTCCAGGAACTGCCTCGGGTGCTCAAGCAACTGCACGCCACGCTCAAGCCCGGCGGCGTGCTGTTCTGCTCAAACCCACGGGGCGAAAACCAGGAGGGCTGGAACGGCCAGCGCTTCGGCGCCTACCACGACCTCGCGGCCTGGCGCACGCTGCTTGGCGACGCCGGCTTCGTCGAACTGGAGCATTACTACCGACCGGCTGGGCTGCCGCGGGAACAACAGCCTTGGTTGGCGAGTGTCTGGCGTAAACCTTGAAGACCAATCCCTCGTAGGAGCTGGCGAAGCCTGCGATCTTTTGATCTTTCGCTTGAGATTCAAGCGTCCTTGGAAAGATCGCAGCCTCGTTGCACTCGTCAGCTCCTACCGACCCAACCACTTCTGCGACAACTTCTCCAACCGTCCGTCATCCTTGATACGCGTCAGGGCGTTGTCCAGGCTGGCCTTGAACGCCGGGTTGCCCTTCTGGAACGGAATCACCAGGCTCGGCGCCGGTTCGCTCTTTTTTTCTGGCTGGAATGACTGCGCCATGACCAGCGGGCGTGGCGTCTCATCCTTGCTCGCCAGCAGTTGTGCATCCGGATGGCTGTAAACGGCGCTGGTGTCGAAACGTTCCGCCAGTTCCGGGGTCATTGCTATGTGGTTGATGGCGACGTCGTACTTGCCGCTCTCCACACCGCTCATCAGGTCCCCGGCATCGGTGACCACGAAGTCGGGGCGTACATCGAGCTCACCGGCAAGCATTTCGCCCAGTTCCACTTCGAAACCGGTGAGTTTGCCGTCTTCCTTGAAGTTGAAGGGCGCGGTGTTGGCCTCGAGGGCAATGCGCAGTTCGCCACGGTCATTGATGTCATCGATCAGTTCGGCATGAGCCAGGGGACTCAAAAGGGGTAGCAGGCAAATCAGGCCAGGCAGAAAGCGCATGGTCACTCCTTTGTATTTATACAAGCGACGCTCGTTTCAGGCTCGCTTTGCTATGGTTGTTGCAGGCTTCGACAACGATTGGTCATGAAGTTGTCATGGCCAGGCGGATTTCATGGAAAAACTGGAGAAAAAAATGAAAAGCTTTATGTCTCGTGCTGCGTTGGCCGGCCTGTTACTGGGCGCTTCAATGCTGGCAAGCGCCGCGACGCCTGCGCCCGAAGGTGCAGAAGTGTTCATCGTTTCCCCCGCAGACGGCGCCACCGTCGCCCAGGAATTCACGGTCAAGTTCGGCGTCAAGGATATCGCCCTGGCCCCGGCCGGCGATGTGACCAAGAATACCGGCCATCACCATTTGCTCATCGATGTCGACAAACTGCCTGCCGCTGGCGCGCCGATTCCAAACGATGCCAACCACATGCACTTCGGCAAGGCACAAACCCAGGCCGACATTAAACTGGCCCCAGGCAAGCACACCTTGCAATTGATCCTGGGTGACAGCGGCCACATGCCGTTCGATCCGTCGATCGTGTCCGAGAAAATCACGGTGAATGTGAAATAACACGTACCGGCTGACGCAACACAAACACCCACAAAATTCATGTTTGTCAGGCAAAAAAAAACGGGAGCCCCTTGCGAGGCTCCCGTTTTTTATTGCAAGCCAGGCTAGCTTAGAACAACACGCGGCAACGAATGGTGCCGTTGATGTGCTGCAGCTTCTCTTGCGCCAGGTCCGAGTATTCGGCGTCGACGTCGATCACGACGTAGCCGACTTTCTCGTTGGTCTGCAGGAACTGACCGGAAATGTTGATACCGTTTTCGGCGAAGACCTTGTTGATCTCGCTCATCACACCCGGGATGTTTTCGTGGATGTGCAGCAAACGGTGCTTGCCAGGGTGTGCCGGCAGGGCCACTTCCGGGAAGTTCACGGACGATACCGAAGTACCGTTGTCGCTGTACTTGACCAGTTTTTCCGCCACTTCCAGACCGATGTTGGCCTGGGCTTCAGCAGTGGAACCGCCGATGTGCGGGGTCAGGATCACGTTGTCCAGGCCACGCAGCGGGCTTTCGAAGATGTCGTCGTTGGAGCGTGGCTCCACCGGGAACACGTCGATGGCGGCGCCGATCAGGTGCTTGTCCTTGATCGCGTCGGCCAGGGCGTCGAGCTTGACCACGGTGCCACGCGCGGCGTTGATCAGGATCCCGCCCTTCTTGATGGCACGGATTTCCTTCTCGCCGATCATCCACTGGGTGGCAGCGGTTTCCGGCACGTGCAGGGTCACGATGTCGGACATGCCCAGCAACTCGTGCAGGTTGTTGACCTGGGTAGCGTTGCCCAGGGGCAGCTTGGTCACGGTGTCGTAGAAGAACACCTGCATGCCAAGGCCTTCAGCCAGTACCGACAATTGGGTGCCGATCGAGCCGTAACCGACGATACCCAGCTTCTTGCCGCGGATTTCGAAGGAGTTGGCCGCGCTCTTGATCCAGCCGCCACGGTGGCAGGAAGCGTTCTTCTCCGGGATGCCGCGCAGCAGCAGGATCGCTTCGGCCAGCACCAGTTCGGCAACGGAACGGGTGTTGGAGTACGGCGCGTTGAACACCGCGATGCCGCGCTCGCGCGCCGCATTGAGGTCAACCTGGTTGGTGCCGATGCAGAAGCAGCCGACCGCCACCAGTTTCTTGGCGTGGTCGAAGATCTCTTCGGTCAATTGAGTACGGGAGCGAATGCCGATGAAGTGAGCATCGGCGATCTTTTCCTTGAGCTGGGCTTCCGGCAGAGAACTGGTGATGTACTCGATGCTGGTGTAGCCCGCCGACTTGAGGACGTCGACAGCCGATTGGTGGACGCCTTCGAGAAGAAGGAACTTGATCTTGCTCTTATCGAGAGAAGTCTTGCTCATCTGCGTAAACCTGTGTCCCGGAGAAAAATGGCAGGGAATCGGACAGCGCATGCTGGCCCGACCGGCGTGACAGCCGTCGCCGCAGAACAGCCGTTGGGCACTACGCTGCGGGGTCGGTATGCTAGCATATGCACCCCGCTAAACACTCATTCCTGCGACGTGAAGCGTTCTCAGGATGACCATGAATTGTTCGAGAGTTCTGTCGATGACCAATCCTGCCGTGATAGATGAGCTGAAGACCCTGGTTGAGCCTGGCAAGGTCTTGACCGATGCCGACTCCCTGAACGCTTACGGCAAGGATTGGACCAAGCATTTTGCCCCTGCGCCTTCGGCCATCGTTTTTCCCAAGACCACCGAGCAAGTCCAGGCCATCGTGCGCTGGGCCAACGCGCACAAAATCGCGCTGGTGCCATCGGGCGGACGTACCGGGCTTTCCGCCGCAGCCGTGGCGGCCAACGGCGAAGTGGTCGTGTCGTTCGACTACATGAACCAGGTGCTCGACGTGAACCTCACCGACCGCACCGCGGTCTGCCAGCCTGGCGTGGTCACCAAACAACTGCAGAACAAGGCCGAAGAACATGGCCTGTACTATCCGGTAGACTTCGCCTCGGCCGGTTCCAGCCAGATTGGCGGCAATATCGGCACCAATGCCGGCGGGATCAAGGTCATTCGCTACGGCATGACCCGCAACTGGGTAGCGGGCATGAAGGTTGTCACCGGCAAGGGTGACCTGCTGGAGCTGAACAAGGACCTGATCAAGAACGCCACCGGCTACGACTTGCGGCAGCTGTTCATCGGCGCCGAGGGCACCCTGGGCTTCGTGGTCGAGGCCACCATGCGCCTGGACCGTGCGCCGAAAAACCTCACCGCCATGGTGCTCGGCACACCGGACTTCGATTCGATCATGCCGGTGCTGCACGCCTTCCAGGGCAAGCTGGACCTGACCGCCTTCGAATTTTTCTCCGACAAGGCCCTGGCCAAGATCCTCGCTCGCGGCGACGTGCCGGCACCGTTCGAAACCGAGTGCCCGTTCTACGCGCTGCTGGAATTCGAAGCCACCACTGAAGAAGTCGCCAATCACGCCCTGGAAACCTTCGAGCATTGCGTGGAGCAAGGCTGGGTGCTGGACGGCGTGATGAGCCAGAGCGAAACCCAACTGCAAAACCTGTGGAAGCTGCGCGAATACATCTCCGAAACCATCTCCCACTGGACGCCGTACAAGAACGATATCTCGGTGACTGTCTCCAAGGTTCCGGGTTTCTTGCGGGAAATCGACGCGATCGTCGGCGAACACTACCCGGACTTCGAAATCGTCTGGTTCGGCCACATCGGCGACGGCAACCTGCACCTGAACATCCTCAAGCCGGAAAACCTGAGCAAGGATGAGTTCTTCGCCAAGTGCGCGACCGTGAACAAATGGGTCTTTGAAACCGTCGAGAAGTACAACGGCTCGATTTCCGCCGAACACGGCGTGGGCATGACCAAGCGCGACTACCTGACCTATAGTCGTTCACCTGTGGAAATCGAGTACATGAAAGCGGTGAAGGCGGTATTCGACCCGAACGGCATCATGAACCCGGGCAAGATTTTCGCGATTTGACGCCTAAAAACACCTGATGAATCCCAGAAGCAGGAGTCGGTAATGAGCTATCAGCACCAGTATGTCGACGGTACGCGTATTCATTTCCCGGTAGGGAAAGTGGTGTGCATTGGCCGCAACTACGCCGAACATGCAAAGGAACTGGATAACCCGGTACCCACCGAACCCTTGCTGTTCATCAAGCCGGGCAGTTGCGTGGTGCCGCTGGAAGGCGGTTTCAGCATTCCTGCCGACCGTGGCTCGGTGCACTACGAGGCGGAAATAGCCGTGCTGATCGGCAAGCCGCTGTCCACCAAGCCCAGCGTTGAAGAAGTACTGGACGCGATCTCCGGCTTCGCCCCGGCCCTGGACCTGACCCTGCGGGACAAGCAGGCCGAGCTCAAGGCCAAGGGCCTGCCGTGGGAAGTGGCCAAGTCCTTCGACGGCGCGGCGGTGCTCGCACCGTTCGTGTCGAGCGGCACCTTTGCCGACCTGACCGACATCCCCGTTCGCCTGACCATCAACGGTGAAGTGCGCCAGGACGGCAACAGCAGCCTGATGCTCAACCCCATCGTGCCGATGATCCAGTACATGGCCGGCTGCTTCTCGCTGCAGGCCGGCGACGTGATCCTCAGCGGCACCCCGGCAGGCGTCGGGCCGCTGAATGCAGGCGATGAGCTGGTACTGGAGTTGCCGGGGGCGAGCCGCTTCGAAAGCAGCGTTCGTTAACGGTTAAACCTGTGCTCCCCTGTGGGAGCGAGCTTGCTCGCGATGAGGCCATCACATCCAACATTGATGTTGGCTGACACACCGCTATCGCGAGCAGGCTCGCTCCCACAGGGGACGGATGGAGGCCTGTCCCGCCATTTACCGTTTTTTTCACATGCCATCCGGATAATTCCGGGGAATGCGGCATCTGAGCCAGCCACTCCCCTAGCCGAATTTTCTGGAACGCATTCCCCGATGGCCAAAACCCAAGCACTGTCTGCCGCCAAACCCGCCCGCCGCTCCCGCTTCGCCCTGCCCTGGTATGCCTGGTCGCTGCTGGCGGTGGCCGCTGCCTATGGCCTGGCGTTTGCGATGCATTGGGACGACCGCGGCCTGCTTTGGCTATCGGAACACTTCCAGAGCCCAGCCGAGCGCCAGGCGAGCATCTGGCTGCCGGACTACCAAGCCGTGATCGACGCCAAGCCGCTACCCGGCATGGAGAAGGACGAGGCGTCCGATGTGACCTACAACCCGCAGACCAAGACGCTGTTCGCCGTCATGGGCAAGAACCCGTTCCTGGTGGAACTGACCCTGCAAGGCGATGTGCTGCGCAAAATGCCGTTGGTGGGCTGGAGCAACCCCGAGGGCGTGGCTTATATGGAAAACGGCCTGCTGGCTATCACCGACGAACGCAATCACACGTTGACCATCGTCCACGTTGGTGCCGATACCCGCGAACTTAACAACGCCGACTTCCCCCGCTATGACCTCGGCCCATCCAAGAACCAGAACAAAGGCTTCGAAGCGATCGTCTGGGACCCGCGCAACCAGCAACTGGTGCTCGGGGAGGAACGCCCGCCGGCGCTGTTCACCTGGAAAAGCGATGGTAGCCAATTGCTCAAGGGCGACAAGCAAATCCATGTCAGCAATGAACTGGACCTGCGCAACCTCTCGGCACTGGCGATCGATCCCCGCACCGGTCACATGCTGGTGCTTTCGGCCGACTCCCATCTGCTGCTGGAACTGGACGAAAAAGGCGAGCAGGTCAGCTTCATGACCTTGCTGGGCGGCTTCAACGGCTTGAAAGACACAATCCCTCGTGCCGAAGGCGTCACCGTCGATGAGGCCGGCAATCTGTACATGGTCAGCGAACCAAATCTGTTCTATCGTTTCGAAAAACAGCGCTGACAGCACTAACTCTGTAGGATAAATCCTCCTTCGTTGTAGGGTGTGGCACACAGCCATTAAGCTTCAGTTCAGGCAGCCGTGGTATTTCCACGCACCTGTTCTTATCCGAGCCCACCCCAACATGCGTCGACTCGCCCGCCCCAAACCCTTGATCCTGATACTGCTGACGCTGGTGCTGATCTTCCTGATTGCCGCCGGCCAGCATCTGCGCCTGTTCGAACGCGCCTGGTTCAACCTCAACACCCTCTGGCGAACCACCAGCGAACAGGCCATCGCCCTGGACCAATACCGAGTCACGGTCGAGGCGCAGGTAATCGACGGCCTGGACGATGACGTTTCAGCGCTGACGTTCGATCCCATCCGCAAAAGCCTGTTCACCGTCACCAATAAAAATGCCGAGCTGGTCGAGTTGTCGCTGGATGGCAAGATTTTGCGGCGCATCGCCCTGATCGGCTTTGGCGATCCGGAGGCGGTGGAATTCATCAGCGAAGACATCTACGTCATCACCGACGAGCGCCAGCAGCGCCTGATCAAGATTCGCCTGGAAGACGACACCCAATTCCTCGACGCCGCCGAAGCCGAACAGATGACCCTGGGCGTGCACATGAGCGGCAACAAGGGTTTCGAAGGGCTGGCCTACGATTCGGTGGGCAAACGCCTGTTCGTGGCGAAGGAACGCGACCCGATGCTGATTTATGAAGTGCATGGGTTTCCCCATCACAATCCGGAAAAGTCCTATGCAGTCCATGTGATCAACAACCCCAAGCGCGATGCCGGGCTGTTCGTACGCGACCTCTCAAGCCTGCAATATGACGAACGCAGCGGCCATTTGCTGGCGCTGTCCGAGGAGTCGCGGCTGATTATCGAATTGGATATCGACGGCCGGCCGTTGAGCACGCTGTCGTTGAGCAAGGGCCGCCAGGGCCTGCAAAAAACCGTGCCCCAGGCCGAAGGCCTCGCCATGGACGACGATGGCAACCTGTATCTGGTGAGCGAGCCGAATCTGTTCTACGTGTTCAAGAAGCCGCAGCCCGATTGATAGGCAAAAGATCCCTGTGGCGAGCAATTCTGATCACTCAAGACTGGCCTGTATCATTGTGGCGAGGGAGCTTGCTCCCGCTTGAGTGCGAAGCGCTCACAAAAAAGGGCTGCTGCGCAGCCCAGCGGGAGCAAGCTCCCTCGCCACAAGTGTGCCAGCACATCATCGGATCAAGCCTTGAGGGTCTTCACCCCTTCAGGGGTCCCCAGCAGCAGCACATCCGCCGGACGCGCCGCGAACAAACCGTTGGTGACCACGCCCACGATGGCGTTGATCTGGCTTTCCAGTTCCACCGGGTTGGTGATCTGCAGGTTGTGCACATCGAGGATGATGTTGCCGTTATCGGTCAACACGCCTTCGCGATACACCGGGTCGCCGCCCAGTTTCACCAGTTCGCGGGCCACATGACTGCGGGCCATCGGGATGACTTCCACTGGCAATGGGAACGCGCCAAGCACCGGCACCAGTTTGCTGGCGTCGGCGATGCAGATGAAGGTCTTGGCCACGGCCGCGACGATCTTCTCGCGAGTCAGGGCGGCGCCGCCGCCCTTGATCAGATTCAGGTGCGCGTCGCTTTCATCGGCGCCGTCGATGTAGAACTCCAGGTCGCTCACGGTGTTGAGCTCGTACACCGCAATTCCGTGGCCCTTGAGGCGCGCGGCGGTTGCTTCGGAGCTGGCGACCGCGCCGTCGAACGCGCCCTTGTGTTGCGCCAGCGCGTCGATGAAGCAATTGGCCGTAGAGCCGGTGCCAACCCCGACGACGCTCTTGTCATCCAGCTTCGGGAGGATGAGGTCGACGGCGGCCTGGGCCACGGCCTGTTTGAGTTGATCCTGGGTCATGCGGGCTCCGAAAGCGGGCAGGAAGTAAAGAGGGCCGCGAGTATAACCCAACAAAACCTTGGGATTCGTGTGGTCGCCCAGCTAAAAGCCGGGTTAGACTCCTTGGCCCTGCCCAACCCGCTCAGTGATGCTTTCCGATGCTCGAACAGTACGTCAAAAAGATCCTCACCTCGCGCGTTTACGACGTTGCCGTAGAAACCCCGCTGCAGACCGCTCGCCAGCTCTCCGAGCGGCTGGGCAACAGCATTTTGCTCAAGCGCGAAGACTTGCAGCCGGTGTTCTCGTTCAAGATTCGCGGGGCCTACAACAAGCTGACCCAGCTCAGCGACGAAGAGCGCGCACGCGGCGTGGTCACGGCTTCGGCGGGCAACCACGCCCAGGGCCTGGCCCTGGCGGCCAAGGTACTGGGCGTCAAGGCCACCATCGTGATGCCCAAGACCACCCCGGAAATCAAGGTCGAAGGCGTGCGCTCGCGTGGCGGCAAGGTGGTGCTGCACGGTGACTCGTTCCCCGAAGCCCTGGCCTATTCGCTGAAACTGGTCGACGAAAAAGGCTACGTCTACATCCACCCGTATGACGATCCCCACACCATTGCCGGGCAGGGCACCGTGGCGATGGAAATCCTGCGCCAGCACCCGGGGCGCCTGGATGCGATCTTCGTCCCGGTGGGCGGTGGCGGGCTGATTGCCGGGATCGCGGCCTACGTGAAATACCTGCGCCCGGACATCAAGATCATCGGCGTCGAGCCGGACGATTCCAATTGCCTGCAAGCGGCCATGGCCGCTGGCGAGCGCGTGGTCCTGCCGACCGTGGGGCTGTTCGCCGACGGCGTCGCCGTGGCACAGATCGGCCAGCACACCTTCGACATCTGCAAGCACTACGTGGACGAAGTGATCACCGTCAGCACCGACGAGATCTGCGCTGCGATCAAGGATATCTACGACGATACCCGCTCGATCACCGAACCTGCCGGCGCCCTTGGCGTGGCTGGGATCAAGAAATACGTCGAGTCGCGGGGTGTCAGCGGCCAGACCCTGGTGGCCATCGACTCCGGTGCCAACGTCAACTTCGATCGCTTGCGCCACGTTGCCGAACGCGCCGAACTGGGCGAGGGCCGCGAAGCGATCATCGCCGTGACCATCCCCGAGAAGCCGGGCAGCTTCAAGGCGTTCTGCGAAGCCGTCGGCAAGCGCCAGATCACCGAATTCAACTATCGCTACAACACCGGCAGTGAAGCGCACATCTTCGTCGGCGTGCAGACCCACCCGGAAAACGACCCGCGCAGCGCGCTGATCGCCAGCCTGACCGAACAAGGCTTCCCGGTGCTGGACCTGACCGACAATGAACTGGCCAAGTTGCACATTCGCCACATGGTCGGCGGGCATGCGGCCCATGTCATCGACGAAGTGGTGCTGCGTTTCGAATTCCCGGAACGCCCGGGCGCGCTGTTCAACTTCCTCAACAAGCTGGGCGGGCGCTGGAACATCTCGATGTTCCACTACCGCAACCATGGCGCGGCGGATGGTCGTGTGGTCGCCGGACTACAGGTGCCGCACGACGAGCGCCACCTGGTGCCGGCTGCCCTGGAAGAAATCGGCTACCCATACTGGGATGAAAGCGATAACCCGGCCTATCAACTGTTCCTGGGTTGATAAAGCCGGGCTAGGCTGTGAGCAAGACTTGAGGAAAATCCAACAATGGAAACATTGACTGCGCTGAAGATCGCTCACGTCGTCGCCACCGTACTGCTGCTGGCGGGTGCCCTGGGGCTGGCCGCCTGGGTCTGGCGCACACGCCGCAACGGCGATGCCACGGCGGCGGCACGCACGCTGCAACGTCCGCGGCTGTTCATCTGGCTGGTGATGATCCTGGCCCTGGCAAGCCTGCCCTTCACGGGCTGGTGGATGGTGCATCAGGTTGGCTGGTCGCTGGGGCAGACCTGGCTGCTGGCTTCCAGCGTGCTCTACACCGTGGCGGCGCTGGCGGGGTTCTGGCTGGTGGTGCGACTGAACAAATTGCGCAAGACGCCGGGAGGTAGCGGGAAGTTTACCTTTGCCTTGGCGCTGTTCAGTGTTGTCTGCTTTATCGCCATTGCGGGGTTGATGGGGGCCAAGCCGGTTTAAAACACAGTCTGTGGGAGCAAAGCTTGCTCGCGATTCTGTGGGAGCAAGGCTTGCCCGCGATTGGCTTTACGCGATGCAAAGGTACGTATGCCAATCGCGAGCAAGCTTTGCTCCCACAGTTCAATTGCGCAACGAAATCACCGGCCAACCCCGCTTCTGGGCCTCGGCCCGAAGATTCGGATCCGGATCCACCGCCACCGGATGCGTCACCACCTCCAGCAGCGCCAGGTCATTCATCGAGTCGCTGTAGAAATAGCTGCCGTCAAGCGAATGCCCGGTCTCTTCCAGCCAACGGTTCAGCCGGGTCACCTTGCCCTCGCGAAAGCACGGGACATCCGTGCTGCGTCCGCTGTAGCGCCCGTCGATCATCTCGCACTCGGTGGCGATCAGGGTCTCGACGCCCAGGCGCTCGGCAATCGGCCCGGTGACAAAGCGGTTGGTGGCGGTGATGATCACCAGCTTGTCGCCAGCGTCACGGTGTTTTTCCAGCAATTCGACGGCCTGGGGCAACACGATCGGCTCGATGCAGTCGCGCATGTAGTCCAGGTGCCACTGGGCCAGCACGTCCATTTCGGTACGGCCGAGGATTTCCAGGCAAAAATTCAGGTACTCGGCGTTGTCGAGCTTGCCGGCCAGGTAATCCTGGTAGAACTCGTCGTTGCGTGCCTTGTAGGTGACAGCGTCCAGGAAACCGCGCTCGCACAGGTAATCGCCCCACGCGTGGTCGCTGTCGCCGCCCAGCAATGTGTTATCCAAGTCGAATAAAGCCAGCCGCATTGCAGTTACTCGCTGAAAAATCTGAAGAAAGGCGTCCAGAATACGGACTTTTCACAAGAGTGCACATAAGCTAGGCGGGCTCGTTGCTGCTTTCACAACCTTTGTGGAACAATGCGGCGACATGCGTTTGCGAGGTTGTTGCCGTGATCGACCCCGATGGTTTCCGCCCCAATGTGGGGATCATTCTTACGAATGATGCAGGGCAGGTGCTATGGGCTCGCCGTATCAATCAAGACGCCTGGCAGTTTCCTCAGGGCGGGATCAACCCCCAGGAGACGCCGGAAGAGGCCTTGTACCGCGAGTTGAACGAAGAAGTGGGGCTTGAGCGAGAAGATGTCGAAATACTCGCCTGCACCCGCGGCTGGTTGCGCTATCGTTTGCCGCAACGCCTGGTCAGGACGCACAGCCAACCGCTGTGCATCGGCCAGAAGCAGAAATGGTTTCTCCTGCGCCTGATCTCCAACGAGCAGCGGGTGCGGATGGATTTGACCGGTAAACCGGAGTTCGATGGCTGGCGCTGGGTCAGCTATTGGTATCCGTTGGGCCAGGTGGTGACATTCAAGCGCGAAGTGTACCGACGCGCTCTCAAAGAGCTTGCCCCGCGCCTGCTGACGCGCGACTGACGACGGAGTTCGACCCCGAGCCATGCTCAATACGCTGCGCAAGATCGTCCAGGAAGTTAACTCCGCCAAGGATCTCAAGGCGGCGTTGGGGATTATTGTATTGCGTGTCAAAGAGGCCATGGGCAGCCAGGTCTGCTCGGTCTACCTGCTGGATCCCGAGACCAATCGTTTTGTGTTGATGGCCACCGAGGGCTTGAACAAGCGCTCCATCGGCAAAGTCAGCATGGCCCCCAATGAAGGCCTGGTCGGTCTGGTCGGCACACGCGAAGAACCCCTGAACCTCGAAAACGCCGCGGATCACCCGCGCTACCGCTACTTTGCCGAAACCGGCGAAGAACGCTACGCCTCGTTCCTCGGGGCACCGATCATCCACCACCGCCGCGTCGTCGGCGTGTTGGTCATCCAGCAAAAAGAGCGCCGCCAGTTCGACGAAGGTGAAGAAGCCTTCCTCGTGACCATGAGCGCGCAACTGGCCGGGGTTATCGCCCACGCCGAGGCCACCGGCTCGATCAGCGGCCTGGGTCGCCAGGGCAAGGGCATCCAGGAAGCCAAGTTCGTCGGCGTACCGGGTTCACCCGGCGCGGCGGTGGGCACGGCGGTGGTCATGTTGCCGCCCGCCGACCTGGACGTGGTGCCGGACAAGGCCATCACCGATATCGACGCCGAGCTGGGCTTGTTCAAGACCGCCATCGAAGGCGTACGCGCCGACATGCGCGCCCTGTCGGCCAAGCTGGCGACGCAGTTGCGCCCTGAAGAGCGCGCGCTGTTCGACGTTTACCTGATGATGCTCGACGATGCCTCCCTGGGCAGCGAAGTGACCACCGTCATCAAGACCGGTCAGTGGGCCCAGGGCGCGCTGCGCCAGGTGGTGACCGACCACGTCAACCGTTTCGAACTGATGGACGACGCCTACCTGCGCGAGCGGGCCTCGGACGTCAAGGACCTGGGCCGCCGGTTGCTGGCCTACTTGCAGCAAGAGCGCCAACAGACCCTGGTCTACCCCGACAACACCATCCTGGTCAGTGAAGAGCTGACCCCGGCCATGCTCGGCGAAGTGCCCGAAGGCAAGCTGGCGGGGCTGGTCTCGGTATTGGGTTCGGGCAACTCCCACGTGGCGATCCTGGCCCGGGCCATGGGCATCCCGACGGTGATGGGCCTGGTGGACCTGCCGTACTCCAAGGTCGACGGCATCCAGATGATCGTCGACGGCTACCACGGCGAGGTCTACACCAACCCCAGCGACGTGCTGCGCAAGCAGTTTGCCGATGTGGTCGAGGAAGAAAAGCAACTGTCCCTGGGCCTGGATGCGCTGCGGGACCTGCCGTGCGTGACGCTCGACGGCCACCGCATGCCACTGTGGGTCAACACCGGCCTGCTGGCCGACGTGGCCCGGGCGCAGAAACGTGGCGCCGAGGGTGTGGGCCTGTACCGCACCGAAGTGCCGTTCATGATCAACCAGCGCTTCCCCAGCGAAAAGGAACAGCTGGCGATCTACCGCGAACAACTGGCCGCGTTCCACCCGCAACCGGTGACCATGCGCAGCCTGGACATTGGCGGCGACAAGTCCCTGTCCTACTTCCCGATCAAGGAAGACAACCCGTTCCTCGGCTGGCGCGGTATTCGCGTGACGCTCGACCACCCGGAAATCTTCCTGGTCCAGGCCCGCGCCATGCTCAAGGCCAGCGAAGGCCTGAACAACCTGCGCATCCTGCTGCCGATGATCTCCGGCACCCATGAACTGGAAGAAGCCCTGCACCTGATCCACCGGGCTTGGGGCGAAGTACGCGACGAAGGCACCGATGTACCGATGCCGCCAGTGGGCGTGATGATCGAAATTCCGGCGGCGGTGTACCAGACCAAGGAACTGGCACGGCAGGTGGACTTCCTGTCGGTGGGCTCGAACGACCTGACCCAGTACCTGCTGGCCGTGGACCGCAACAACCCGCGGGTCGCGGATCTGTACGACTACCTGCACCCGGCGGTGCTACAAGCCTTGCAGAACGTGGTGCGTGACGCCCATGCCGAAGGCAAGCCGGTGAGCATCTGCGGCGAAATGGCCGGCGACCCGGCCGCCGCAGTACTGCTGATGGCGATGGGGTTCGACAGCTTGTCGATGAACGCCACCAACCTGCCGAAAGTGAAATGGATGCTGCGCCAGATCAACCTCAGCAAGGCCCAGGAATTGCTCGCGGAGGTGATGACCATCGACAACCCGCAAGTGATCCACAGCTCCTTGCAACTGGCGCTGAAGAACCTTGGGTTGGCGCGGATGATCAATCCGGCTTCGAACAAGACTCTCTAGGCACGAGCACCTGTGGCGAGGGAGCTTGCTTCCGCTGGGCTCTGTAGGAGCTGGCGAAGCCTGCGATCTTTTGATCTTTTGATCTTTCGCTTGAGATTCAAGTGTCTGGGGAAAGATCGCAGCCTCGCTTCGCTCGTCAGCTCCTACACAGCTCCTACAAGCTCCTACAGGGCTGAATCAAATGTGCAGCGCCACCTCCCCCAAATGTCCCCCATGCGGCCCGAAACTGCGCTCGACCATCTGCCGCGTCCCATCGGCATGGACAATCAGCGCCGTACTCGCCCGCGTCCCGTAGGCCGGGCTGGCGATGAACACACTCGATAGCAGCATCTCGGTCGCCACGCCCACCCCCGTATCAGGCAGCTCAGCCACCGGAGCAGGCTGCGGGTCGTTCAGCAGCGTAAGCAGTGCCTCGGGCTGCGGATCGTCCAGCACCTCGCCCAGCGCCGCGCGGGCCTTGAGCAACTTGGGCCATGGCGTGTTCAACCCAGCGTTCGACAAGCCATAGAGCCCCTCGCCCAACCGCTGCGGCTGGGCATCGCGGGCGTTGTGGTGCCACAACTCGACGCCATCGCCGAGCAGCAGGTTGAACCCGCCATACTCGCTGGCGCGGGGCACGATTTCGCTCAAATACTCGGCAATCGAAAGATTGCCGGTCAGGAACCGCGCCACCAGTTCGCCGCGCGACTTGAATGCCGGTAACTGGCCCGGGTCACGGATGTTGGTCAGCGCCGCAAAGCGCCCTTCGGCGCCAATGCCAAGCCAGGTGCCGCCAGCCTCCAGGTCGCGACCAGCATGCACATGGGGCGCATCAGGCCACTGGGCCAGGGGCAAGGTCGGCCGGGCATAAAACTCGTCGCGGTTGGCCGCCACGATCAGCGGCCGGGCATGGCCGGGGCGCCAGGCAAATACGATCAGGCACATCAGGTTGTCCCGTTAACAATGCCAATCCATTGAAAGAATAAAGCCGAACACTGCTTTTGTGGCGAGGGCGCTTGCTCCCGCTGGGCTCTGTAGGAGCTGGCGAAGCCTGCGATCTTTTGATCTTGATCTTTCGCTTGCGACTCAATTGCCAGTGGAGAGATCGCAGCCTCGTTGCACTCGACAGCTCCTACACAGCTCCTACAACGGGAGCAAGCTCCCTCGCCACAAAAACCACGCGTTGCACCTACTCTACCCATACCTCCATCATGCATCCATCGCCTTCAGTAGAGCCCAAGCCCCTCGATCCGTTACCATGCCGCTCTTATTTCAGGGATGGACGGGGAGACGCTGGTGGAATTTTTGCTCTATCTGCTGCTCGGCGCCTGCGCCGGCGTGTTGGCCGGGTTGTTCGGCGTGGGGGGCGGGATGATCATCGTCCCGGTGCTGGTGTTCAGTTTCACCCTGCAGGGTTTCGACCCGCAGGTGTTGACGCACCTGGCCGTCGGCACCTCGCTGGCATCGATCATCTTTACCTCGGTCAATGCCGTGCGTGAGCACCAGCGCAAAGGCGCGGTGCGCTGGCCGATTTTCGCCTGGATGACCGTTGGAATCCTGATCGGTGCCGGTTTCGGCGCCGTCACCGCCGAAGCGATTTCCGGCCCGCACCTGCAAAAGATCATTGGTGTATTCGCCATGATCGTCTCCGTGCAACTGGCCCTGGACTTCAAGCCCAAGGCCAGCCGCACGGTGCCCGGCAAAGTCGGACTGACCTTGGCAGGCACGGTGATCGGCTGGGCCTCGGCGATTTTCGGCATTGGCGGCGGTTCGTTGACCGTCCCCTTCCTGACCTGGCGCAGCGTGCCGATGCAGCAAGCGGTGGCGACCTCATCGGCCTGCGGTTTGCCGATCGCCCTGGCCAGTGCTTTAAGTTTCATGATTCTGGGCTGGCACGATCCGCTGCTGCCGGCCCATAGTCTCGGTTTTGTGTATTTGCCGGCGCTGCTGGGCATCGCCCTGACCAGCATGGTCTTCGCCCGCTTCGGTGCGCGGCTGGCCCATCGCCTGTCGCCGCGCTTGCTCAAGCGGCTGTTCGCCGCCCTGCTATTCTGCGTCGGCTTGAGTTTCCTGTTCTGACGCAATCCTGGCTTAATCCCGAGGTGGCAGCGTCGCCCGGGTATTTTTGACGTTTACGAGGAATATCAATGCTGCCTTACCCGCAGATCGATCCGGTGGCCCTGGCCATCGGCCCGCTGAAAATCCACTGGTACGGCCTGATGTACCTGGTCGGCATCGGCGGCGCCTGGTTGCTGGCGTCGCGCCGGCTCAACCGTTTCGACCCGACCTGGAACAAGGAAAAGCTCTCCGACCTGGTGTTCTGGCTGTCCATGGGCGTGATCGTCGGCGGGCGCCTGGGCTACGTGCTGTTCTATGACCTGAGTGCGTACCTGGCCAACCCGACGCTGATCTTTGAAGTCTGGAAAGGCGGCATGTCGTTCCACGGCGGGTTCATCGGCGTGATGCTGGCGGCGTTGTGGTTCGGCAAGCGCAACAACAAATCGTTTTTCGAGCTGATGGACTTCGTCGCGCCGATGGTGCCGATCGGCCTGGGCGCCGGGCGTATCGGCAACTTCATCAATGCCGAGCTGTGGGGCAAGCCGACCGACGTGCCGTGGGCGATGATCTTCCCGCCGTTCAGCGACCCGGCGCAGTTGCCGCGCCACCCGTCGCAGCTGTACCAGTTCGCCCTCGAGGGTGTGGCACTATTCCTGATTCTATGGCTGTTTTCGCGCAAGCCGCGGCCAACCATGGCGGTGTCGGGTATGTTCGCCCTTTTTTACGGCATCTTCCGTTTCATCGTTGAGTTCGTCCGCGTCCCGGACGCCCAGCTCGGCTATCTGGCGTGGAACTGGCTGACCATGGGCCAGGTGCTGTGCCTGCCGATGATCGTCGGCGGCCTGGCGCTGATCTGGCTGGCTTATCATCGTGCGCCAGCTGCGGCGGCCAAGGTTTAAAATTCGAACCCCGGGGCGCTGGCCCCGGGTTCAAGGACACAGGTAACCCATGAAGCAATATCTCGATCTGGTGGCCGACGTCATCGAGCACGGCACCCGACAAGCCAACCGCACGGGCGTAAATACCATCAGCCTCCCCGGCGCTATGCTGCGCTATGACCTGAAGAAAGGCTTCCCGGCCATCACCACTCGCAAGATGGCCTTCAAATCGGCCATCGGCGAGATGTGCGGCTTTCTGCGCGGCGTGAACAATGCCGCCGAATTCCGTGCCCTGGGCTGCAAGGTCTGGGACCAGAACGCCAACGAAAACGCCCAGTGGCTGGCCAACCCGTTCCGCCAGGGCGAAGACGACCTGGGCGAGATCTACGGCGTGCAATGGCGCAAATGGCCGGCCTACAAACAGATTCCCCTGAGCAACCCGGCGGCCATCGAGCAGACACTGGCCCAGGGTTACCGGCAGATCGCCGAAGGCGAAGAAAACGGCCAGGCCTACGTGGTGCTGTACAAGGCCATCGACCAGGTTCGCCAGTGCGTCGACACCATCATCAAGGACCCGGGCAGCCGGCGCATCCTGTTCCACGGCTGGAACTGCGCCCAGCTCGATGAGATGGCCCTGCCGCCGTGCCACCTGCTCTACCAGTTCCACCCGAATGTCGAGACCAAGGAAATCTCCCTGACCCTCTACATCCGCTCCAACGACCTGGGCCTGGGCACGCCGTTCAACCTCACCGAAGGCGCCGCGCTGCTGAGCCTGATCGGCCGCCTGACCGGCTACACGCCGCGCTGGTTCACCTATTTCATCGGCGATGCCCATGTCTATGAAAATCATCTGGACATGCTTAAGGAACAGCTCAGGCGCGAGCCGTTCCCGATGCCCAAGCTGGTGATTTCCGAGCGTGTGCCGGAGTTTGCCAAGACCGGTGTGTACCAGCCTGAGTGGCTGGAGCTGGTGGAACCAAGCGACTTCTCCCTCGAAGGCTACCAGCACCACGCGCCGATGACCGCGCCGATGGCGGTCTAAAAGGATCCCACCATCACCCCTGTGTGCAGGCCTATGGGAGCAAAGCTTTGCTCCCATAGGCGACTCTGTGTATTGGGGATTGGTGGCAAGGGCTCAATGCCCGTGACTACGCCCCACATGCGAATGCTCCACCTCCGGCGCCACCGCGCCACTCACCTCCAACCGCTGCAAGATCCCGCATTGATCCAGGTCCGGCCCTTCGCCGCAGCGATGGCGCAGGTCGATCAGTTGCGTCTGTAAGGCCAGCAAGCCATCGATGCGGGCCTTGACGTGCTGGATGTGTTCGTCGATCAGCGCATTGACGCTTTCGCACTGGTCCTGGGGGCTGTCGCGCAGGGCCAGGAGGCTGCGGATTTCTTCCAGGGTCATGTCCAAGGTGCGGCAATTGCGGATGAACGTCAGCCGCTCGGCATGGGCCTGGGTGTAGACGCGGTAATTGCCGTCGCTACGGGCCGGTTCCGGCAGCAGGCCTTCGCGCTCGTAGTAGCGGATGGTTTCGACCTGGCAGTCGGTGATTTTCGCCAGCTCTCCGATCTTCATGCTGCGACCTCCCAAATAGGTGCTTGACCCTATAGTGGCTACAGGGTCTTTACTGTGCAACAGGCACTTTTCACGGACGTCACCCGATGAGCGATTCCCTTCACATCCACAAACCCGACCACGGCCATGACCACGGGCATTCCTGCTGCGCATCGAAAGCAGCCCCGTCGCAGGTCATCCTCGGCAAAACGCCGACGGACGGTGCGCGGCTGAGCAGTTTCCGCATCGAAGCCATGGACTGCCCCACCGAACAGACGCTGATCCAGAACAAGCTCGGCAAGCTCGAAGGCGTGCAGCAACTGGATTTCAACCTGATCAACCGCGTGCTGGGCGTAACCCACGATTTGCCGAGCGACGCGCCGATCATCAAGGCCATCGAATCCTTAGGGATGCGGGCCGAGCCGATGACTCCAGGCAAAGAGAAAGCTACCCCTGACTTGCCCGCCCCGGCCAAGCCCTGGTGGCCGCTGGCGCTGTCCGGCGTGACAGCCCTGGGCGCCGAGGTGATCCACTTCACCAACGCCGCGCCAAACTGGGTGGTCGCAGTGGTGGCATTGGTGTCGATCCTCAGCGGTGGCCTGGGTACCTACAAAAAGGGCTGGATCGCCCTGAAAAACCGCAACCTGAACATCAATGCGTTGATGAGCATCGCCGTGACCGGCGCCGTGCTGATCGGCCAATGGCCGGAAGCGGCGATGGTGATGTTCCTGTTCACCGTGGCCGAGCTGATCGAAGCCAAATCCCTGGACCGGGCGCGCAACGCCATCAGCGGCCTGATGCAGATGGCCCCGGAACAGGCCACCGTGCAACAGGCCGATGGCAGTTGGCAGGCACAAGACGTAAAAGTCATCGCACTCGGTGCGCGGGTACGGGTTCGCCCGGGCGAAAGGGTTGGCCTGGACGGCGACGTGGTCGCCGGTCGTTCGACCATTGACCAGGCACCGATCACGGGCGAGAGCCTGCCGGTGGAAAAAACCATCGGCGACAAGGTGTTCGCCGGCACCATCAACCAGGCCGGCGAATTGGAATACACCGTGACCGCGGCGGCCGATCACTCCACGCTGGCGCGAATCATCCACGCCGTGGAACAGGCCCAGGGCTCCCGCGCGCCGACTCAGCGCTTCGTCGACCAGTTCTCGAAAATCTACACCCCGGCGGTGTTTGTCCTGGCCCTGGCTGTAGCCATCATCCCACCGCTGTTCATGGGTGCGGCGTGGTTCGACTGGATCTACCGGGCGCTGGTGCTGCTGGTGGTCGCTTGCCCCTGCGCACTGGTGATTTCCACCCCCGTGACCATTGTCAGCGGCCTCGCCGCCGCCGCGCGCAAAGGCATCCTGGTCAAAGGCGGCGTGTACCTGGAGGGCGGCTACAAGCTCGACTACCTGGCCCTGGACAAGACCGGCACGATCACCCACGGCAAGCCGGTGCAAACCGACTATGTGGCGCTGGCCCCGAGCATGGAAACCACCGCTCCGGCCCTCGCCGCCAGCCTCGCGGCCCGCTCCGACCACCCGGTTTCCCGGGCGATTGCCAACGCGGCTGTGGATAAGCAACTGGCACAGCAGGTTGTGGATAACTTTGCGGCGCTTGCCGGGCGCGGCGTGCGCGGCGACATCGGCGGGCAGACTTATCACCTGGGTAATCACCACCTCGTGGAAGACCTTGGCCTGTGCTCCCCCGAACTGGAAGAGAAACTCTTCGCCTTGGAAAAACAAGGCAAGTCCGTGGTGCTGCTGCTCGACGCTACCGGCCCCTTGGCGCTGTTTGCCGTGGCCGACACCGTGAAGGATTCCAGCCGCGAAGCCATCCGGCAACTGCATGACCTGGGCATCAAGACCCTGATGCTCACCGGCGATAACGCCCACACCGCCGACGCAATTGCCGCGCAGGTGGGCATGGACCAGGCGCGGGGCGACCTGTTGCCCGAAGACAAGCTGCAAGCCATCGAAGCGTTGTACGCCCAGGGTCACCGCGTCGGCATGGTCGGTGACGGCATCAACGACGCCCCAGCCCTGGCCCGTTCGGAAATCGGTTTCGCCATGGCGGCGGCCGGCACCGACACGGCCATCGAAACCGCCGATGTCGCCTTGATGGACGATGATCTGCGCAAGATCCCGGCGTTCATTCGCCTGTCGCGGCAGACTTCAAGCATCCTGAAACAGAACATTGCCTTGGCGTTGGTGATCAAGGCGATTTTCCTCGGGTTCACCTTCGCCGGGTTCGCCACCATGTGGATGGCGGTGTTCGCCGACATGGGGGTGAGTTTACTGGTGGTATTCAATGGGTTGCGGTTGTTGCGCAAATAAGAAGTCCTCGGTGGCTGGACGGGCCCTATCGCGAGCAAGCTTTGCTCCCACAGCAGATCTACAGTGAGTTCAAAATCCTGAACTCGCAACGATCCACTGTGGGAGCAAAGCTTGCTCGCGATGGGCTGCGCAGCAGCCCCCATGATTCAAGGCCAACTCAATCACGCTTCGGCTCGCGGATCTTGTACCAGGCCACATACAGCGCCGGCAGGAACAGTAGCGTCAACAGGGTGGCGATGATGATCCCGCCGATCATCGCGTAGGCCATCGGCCCCCAGAACACTTCCCGGGCAATCGGAATCATCCCCAGGCTCGCCGCAGCCGCCGTGAGCAGGATCGGTCGGCGCCGGTGCTCGGTGGCTTCCACCACCGCATCCCAGGGCTCGTAGCCGTCACGTTCGTATTCATCGATCTGGGTCACCAGGATCACCGAGTTACGGATGATGATGCCAATCAACGCGAGGATCCCGAGGATCGCCACGAAGCCCATGGGCGTGCCCGTTGGCACCAGCGCCAGCACCACGCCGATCAACCCGAGGGGCGCGACGCTCGCCACCAGGAACAGTTTCTGCACGCTGTGCAGCTGGATCATCAGGAAGGTCGCCATCAAGAACAGCATCAGAGGCACGACACTGGCGATCGGCCCTTGGGCCTTGCTGCTCTCTTCCACCGTACCGCCCGTGGCGACCTTGTAGCCCACTGGCAGGCCGGCGGCGAACTTGTCGATGGCCGGTTGCAGTTGCTTGACCAGGTCGGTGGGCTGGATCTCGTCACGCACCGCGGCCTTGATGGTGATGGTCGGCTTGCGGTCACGACGCCACACCAAGGGCTGTTCCAGTTCATAGCGCACCGTGGCGAACGCCAGCAACGGAATCGAGTTGCCGCCCGGGGTGACGATTTGCAGGTTCTGCAGGGTTTCCGGCGAACCACGCTCGGCATCTTCGGCACGGCCAACCACGTCGATCAGGTAAATATCGTCGTTGACCTGGGTCACGGGCGAGCCGCTGACGATGCTGTTCATCAGCCTGGCCACATCATCGGAAGACAAGCCCAACTGCCGCGCCTTGTCCTGGGCGATGTCGATGCGCAGCACCTTGCCCGGTTCGTTCCAGTCGTAAATGATTTCGCCAATGTGCGAGTTCTTGTCCAGCTCGGTGGCCAGCTCGATCGCATGCTTGCGCACCTGGTCGATGTCCTTGCCGCTGACCCGGTACTGGATCGGCCGGCCCACCGGCGGGCCCATTTCCAGGGCCTGCACGTAGCTGCCAATCCCGACGAAATCCTCACGCAGACGCTTTTGCAGGCGCTCGGTGAGGGCCGTGCGCGACTCCAGGCCCTTGCTGACAATCACCAGTTGCGCGTAGTACGGGTTCTGCAGTTGCTGGTCCAGCGGCAGGTAAAAGCGAATCGCGCCTTCGCCGATGTAGGTGCTCCAGCGCTCGATGTCCGGGTCGCCCTTGAGGGTCGCTTCCAGGCGATCGACCGCCCGGCGGGTCTCGTCCATCGAGGCGTTTTGCGGCAGGTTGAGGTCCACCAGGATTTCCGGCCGGTCCGAGGACGGGAAGAACTGGTTCTGCACAAAACGCATGCAAAACACCGACAGCACGAACAGCAGCACGGTGATGCCGATGGCCCACCAGCGATTGCGCATCGCCCACAGCAGGCCACCGTTGAACGCCCGGCCGATCCGCCCCGGCTCGGCGCTGTGGGGTTTCACGTTGGTGCTGAGGATGTGCACGCCGATCACCGGGGCAAACAACACCGCGACGATCCATGACACCAGCATCGCCACGGCGATGACCGCGAACAGGGTGAAGGTGTACTCACCGGCGGAACTGGCGTTCAGGCCGATGGGCACGAAACCGGCCACGGTCACCAGGGTCCCGGTGAGCATCGGGAACGCTGTCGAGGTGTAGGCGAACGTCGCGGCCTGGTCCTTGCTGTCGCCTTTTTCCAGGCGCGTGACCATCATTTCCACGGTGATCATCGCGTCGTCCACCAGCAGGCCGAGGGCGATGATCAACGCGCCGAGGGAAATCCGCTGCATGGTGATGCCGCTGTATTCCATGAATAGGAAGACCATCGCCAGCACCAGCGGAATCGAACAGGCCACCACCAGCCCGGCCCGTACGCCAAGGCTGATGAAGCTGACGACCAATACAATGATCACCGCCTCGAACAAGGCGCTGGTAAAACCGCCGACTGCCTCTTCCACCACCTCGGCCTGGTCCGACACGGTGTGCACGCCAACGCCCACCGGCAGGTCGGCGGTCAGTTCAGTCATGCGCGCATGCAGCGCCTTGCCGAAATCCTGGATGTTGCCGCCCTTCTTCATTGCGATGGCGAGGCCGATGGCCGGTGTACCGTTGAAACGGAACATCGGCGTGGCAGGGTCAACGTAACCGCGGCTGATATCGGCGATGTCGGCCAGTCGATAGAAGCGGTCATTGAGCCGCAGGTTGACGTTGGCCAGGTCTTTTTCCGACTGGAACTGCCCGGACGTGCGCACGGAAATCCGCTCGGGCCCGGCGTCGATGACCCCGGCCGGGGTCACGGCGTTCTGGGTTTGCAGGCTTTGCACGACTTGGCGCTGGTCGATCCCCAGGGCGGCAAGTTTGCGTGTGGAGAAGTTCAGGTAGAGCACTTCGTCCTGCTCGCCCACCATCTCGACCTTGCCCAGGCCCGGGACGTCATGGATCTCGGCGCGCACCTGTTCGACATAGTCGCGCAACTGGCGCATCGACAGGCCATCGCCGGTGAAGGCGTACACCGAACCGTAGACATCGCCGAACTCGTCGTTGAACCCGGGCCCTTGCAGGCCGTCAGGAAAATCGCCGCGAATGTCGTTGATCTTCTTGCGCACCTGGTACCAGATCTCGGGGATTTCCTTGGCCCCGGTGGTGTCGAGCAGGTACACGAACACCGTCGACTCCCCCGGTCGGGTGTAGCTTTTGACGTAGTCGAGGGAATCGAGCTCTTCGAGTTTTTTCTCGATGCGGTCGGTGACCTGTCTGAGGGTTTCTTCCTGGGTCGCGCCAGGCCAACGGGTCTGGATGACCATGGTCTTGATGGTGAACGATGGGTCTTCTTCGCGCCCCAGGTTCATGTACGAAAACACGCCCATCAACAATGCCACGAACATCAGGTACCAGACGAACGACTGATGCCGCAGGGCCCATTCGGACAGATTGAAAGGCCCTTTCATCGTGCTTCCTCGTCGAGTTTCACTTTCTGCCCCGGCTGGAGACTGTTCACCCCGGCGCTGACCACGCGATCGCCGGCCTTGATGCCGTTGGCCACCAGCACCGAGTTGGCCGAACGTTCGAGAATCCGTACATCACGGGGCGAGACGGTCTGGGTTTGCGGGTCGACCAGCCAGATGCGCGCCTTGCCGTCGATCTCTTGCAACGCGCTGAGTGGCAGCTCGATGCGCGGTTCGATGGTCGAGCTCAGGGTCACGCTGATGGCCGTGCCCAGGCGAAAACCTGGCGGTGTATCGGCCAACGTCAGGCGTGCGCGGCGGGTGCGGGTGGCGCTCTGGGCCTGGGGTTCGATCTCGCGCACGGTAGCGGTGGTGTGGATGCTCGGGTCCAACTGCGCGGCGACCTCGAACACCACGTCCGTGGGCAGGCGCTCGACCAGCCCGGCCGGCAGGTCGATCACCGCCTCCTTGATGTCCGGGCGGGCCAGGGTCACCACTTGCTGGCCGGCGGTGACCACCTGCCCGGCTTCGGCATTCCAGGCCGTGACGACGGCGTCGTGGTCAGTGTGCAGTCCGCTGTAGTTGAGCTGGTCGCGGGCCTGCTCCACCGAGGCCTTGGCCTGTTCGAGAGAGGCGCCAGTGGTTTTCAGGTCGGTCTGGGCGATGTCCAGTTGCGCCTGGGCACCGACGCCACGGTCGAACAATTGCTGCTGGCGGCGGGCATTGGCCTGGGCATTGATGTACTGCGCCTCGATCCGCGCCAGATCGCCCTCGGCGGCGCGCAACTGGTTCTGCTGGTCGGTAGGGTCGAGCGTGGCGAGCAGGTCGCCCTTCTTCACCTCCGCGCCGACGTCGACATTGCGACTGGCGATCCGTCCTGGCACGCGGAAACCCACGTTGCTCTCGTAGCGGGCCTGGATATTCCCGGCGAACCGCCCAAGCGCCTGCTGGTCGAGGGCCCTGACTTCAACGGACAACACCGGGCGCACCGGTTCGGGTGGCGCTTCTTCCTTGGAGCAGGCGGCCAGCAAGAGGCCGGCCGAAACCATCCATAAACGCTTCATGGCTGGGCTCCCGGCGTGGTTTTTCCAGAGGTGTTTTCAGCGATCTCGACGCGCACGCCCGGGTGTAGCAATTGCCCGCCTGCGGTGATGATTTTCTCACCGCCCTTGAGGCCATCGCTGATGATGACTTTGCCGGTCAGGTAGCGGCCGACGGTCACCGTTTGCAACTGCGCCTTGCCCTCGCCGTCCACCAGCCACACGGCCGGGTCACTGAGGTTCTTGGTCAGGGCCGACCAGGGCAGCTCGAAGGCGGTCTTGCCCGCGGATTTGGCCGTGGCACTGACCACCGAGCCCAGGTGCATGCCTTCGGGTAAATCATCGAGGGTGACCTTGACCTGCACGGTGCCGGTCTGGGCAGACACCGCCGGGGTGATCTCGCGCACCGTGCCGGTGGTCTTGATGGCGGGGTTATCCAGCAGACTGATGGTGATCGCAGGGTCCGACGGCGGTTCGCTCAACAGCGATTCGTAGATGTTGAACACCGCGTCACGTTCGCCATCCCGGGCCAGGCTGAAGATCGGCTCCGTGGCCTGCACCACCTGGCCGACTTCCGCCTGGCGCGCGGTGATGATGCCCGGGGCCTCGGCAATCAGTGCGGTGTAGCTCAGTTGTTCGCGGGCGTTGGCCAGTTGGGCCTGGGCGGCGGTCAGCGCACTCTGGCTGCTGCGCAGTTGAGCCTGGGCGGCGTCGTATTCGCTCTGGCTGGTGTAGCCCTTGGGCAAGAGTTTCTGCTGGCGCACGAACGCCGCCGCACTCTGCTTGACCCGCGCCTGCTCGGCGGCCACCTGGGCCTCGGCGGAGTCGACGTTGGTCTGCAGATCCCGCGGATCGAGCCGGGCCAGCACTTGCCGGGCCGAAACCCGGGCGCCGACATCGACCTTGCGCTCGATGATCTTGCCGCCCACGCGAAACGACAGGTCGGCCTGCACCCGCGCCTGGACATCGCCGGTCAAGGTCACCGAAGCGGCGTATTCGCTGGGCACGGCTTGCTGCACGAAAACCCGTGGCAGGGCTTTTTCTTCGGGCTTCTTATCACCGCACCCCGTCAACAACACGCACACGCCCAAACCAATCATCAATTTGATTCCGGGACCAGCCATGCAGACTCCTTTGCGTTGTACGGACGTACCAGTGACGATACGACTGTGAGCTTAGAACAGGGTTCCACGAATACAACGGGTGCAGCAAATCAGGCAAACTGATCGCCGCCTGTAGGAGCTGCCGAGCGAAGCGAGGCTGCGATCTTTTGATCTTTCACTTGAGAATCAATGGGGTTCGGAAAGATCGCAGCCTCGCTTCGCTCGACAGCTCCTACGAACCCATGCAGCAGGAGTCTGCCCATGCTCAAGACATTGGCGGTGGCCAACTATCGATCGATCAACAAGCTGGTCATCCCCCTGGGCCGGCTTAACCTGATCACCGGTCCCAACGGCAGCGGCAAGTCCAATCTGTACCGCGCCCTGCGCCTGTTGGCAGAGACGGCCCAGGGCGGGGTGGTCAACGCCCTGGCCCGCGAAGGCGGACTGGACTCGACCTTCTGGGCCGGGCCGGAAGAAATCAGCCGGCGCATGCGTAACGGCGAAGTGCCGGTCCAGGCGATTGTGCGCCAGGGCACCAAGCGCCTGCGCCTGGGCTTCGCCGGAGAGGACTTCAGCTATTGCATCGCCCTGGGCTTGCCGGAGCCCAGTCGTTCAGCGTTTTCACTGGACCCTGAAATCAAGCGCGAATGCATCTGGGCCGGCCCTGTGTTTCGGCCGGCCAGCCTGCTGGTGGACCGCAACGGGCCGATGATCCGTGCCCGCGAAGGCCGCTCCTGGGATGTGCTGGCCCAGCACACGCCGACCTTCGACAGCCTGTTCGACCAGGTCGGCAGCCTGCGCACTTCGCCGGAGGTCTTGCAGATGCGCGAGTTCATTCGTCGCTGGCGCTTCTACGATCATTTTCGCAGCGATTCCGACGCCCCGGTGCGCCAACCGCAATTGGGCACCCGCACGCCGGTGCTGCACCACGACGGACGCGATCTGGCCGCCGCGTTGCAGACCATCCTTGAGATCGGTGACGTCGAGGCCTTGCACGCCGCCATCGGCGACGCATTCCCCGGTGCCCAACTGCACATCGAGAAACTGCAAGGCGGACGTTTCGCCATCGCGTTCCAACAGCATGGCCTGCTGCGGCCGCTGTCCGCCGCCGAACTGTCGGACGGGACCCTGCGCTATCTGTTGCTGGTGGCCGCCCTGCTCACACCAAGACCGCCCTCGCTGATGGTGCTCAATGAACCGGAAACCAGCCTGCACCCCGATCTGTTGCCGGCCTTGGCGCGGCTGATCATCCGGGCTTCAGTCAATTGCCAGGTCTGGGTGGTGTCCCACGCCACGCGCCTGATCGCCGCCCTGGAGCAGGATGAAGACTGCAATTGCATCGTGCTGGAAAAAGAGCTTGGGCAGACCGGGATTGTCGGGCAACGGGTGTTGGATGAGCCGGCGTGGCATTGGCCGGACTAGCCAACACCAGATAGACCCCAATCGCGAGCAGGCTCGCTCCCACACTGGACCGCGCCCGTCGGGACAACTCGGTCAATTGTGGGAGCGAGCCTGCTCGCGATGCGGTCTGCGACGCGCTGCAATTGTCAGGAAATCACCCCTGCCACTTGCCCCCCTCGACGATCACGCTCTCAGGCTTGGTGTCATCGCTCAATTCCTTGCGCACGTACTGATCGTACAGCTTGAGCAAATACTTCTCTTCACCCAGCTTCGCCAACTCGGCGTTGACCCAATCACGCAGCTCGATATTGCCCTTCTTCACCGCCGGTGCGATCGGCGCTTCGGCGCCCAGCGTCTGCTCCAGCACGCGATAGCCGGGGTTCTGCTTGGCCCAACTGAACAACACCAGATTGTCCTGGGCATAAGCATCGCCACGACCGTTGGCCAATGCTTGCAGGGACTCGGAGTTTTTCTCGAACTTGAGCAGTTTCCAGTCCGGGTGATTCCTGGTCAGCCAGATATCCGCCGTGGTGCCGGTGGTGACGATGGTGGTACGGGTCGCCAGGTCATCGAGGCTTTTCACCGAGCTGGCTTGTGGCACCAGCGCCTGCACCGCGACTTTCAGATTCGGGTTGGTGAACTCCACCGCTTCCTTGCGCTCCGGGGTCACGGTCATGTTGGCCAGGATCAGGTCGACCTTGTCGCTTTGCAGGAACGGAATCCGGCTCGCCGGCTCGACCGCGACGAACTCGACCTTGTTTTCATCGCCGAGCAGGTCCTTGGCAAAGCGACGGCCGATATCGGTATCGAAGCCGACATACCGCCCCGCCTCATTGACGAAGCCAAACGGTGGCTTGTCAGTGAAGACGCCGACGATCAACTTGTCCCGCGCCTTGATTTTGTCCAGGTAGCCGGCCGGCGCGGTGCTTTGGCCGGCGACGTTCGGCTTCGGCGGTTCTTCGGTTTTGTTGCAGCCGGCCAGCAGGAAGGCGGCGAGCAACGGCAGTAGCAGCAGAGAAGACTTGGCAGTTTTCATGACAGTTCCAGTTCCTTTGTTTGAGTCGTTTTGGGTAGTGCGGCGACGTAGGAGAACTTCTCCAGGAACTGCTGCGCTCGTGCGGTTTGCGGGTTCGTAAAGAAAATCTCGGGAGGGTTTTGTTCAAGGATTCGCCCGGCATCCATGAACACGATACGGTCAGCCACGGCGCGGGCGAAGGCCATTTCGTGGGTGACGATCAACAGCGTCATGCCGTCGCGGGCCAAGCCCTGGATGACTTCCAGCACCTCCTTGACCATTTCCGGGTCGAGGGCGGCGGTGACCTCATCGAACAACATGACCTTGGGGTTCATGCACAGCGAACGCACGATGGCGATGCGTTGCTGCTGGCCGCCGGAGAGCTGGCGTGGAAAGGCATCGCGCTTGTCCAGCAGGCCCACTCGGGCCAGCAAGGCTTCGGCCTGGCCGCACGCCTCGCGGCGGTTGCGTTTTTGCACTTTGACCGGGCCAAGCAGCAAGTTATCGAGCACGCTCATGTGCGGGAACAGGTGGTAGCTCTGGAACACCATGCCGATCTGCTGCCGCACTTCGCGCCAGTCGGTGCCCTTGTCCAGCAACTCGCGACCGGCGAATGTCAGGTTGCCGCTGTGGGCCACTTCCAGCCCGTTGAGGCAACGCAGCAAGGTGCTTTTGCCGCAGCCACTGGGGCCGAGGATGACGATCACTTCGCCTGGCTGTACTTGCAGGTCGATGCCGTCCAGCACCTGTTGCTCGCCGAAAAACTTGTTGAAACCCTTGAACTCGATCAATGCGCTCATGCTTGCGTCCAGCGCCGCTCCAGCACGCGCGAGGCGGCCGAGAGCGGGTAGCAAATGAAAAAGAAAAACAGGAACAACGCGCCGTAGATCAGCACGGATTCGTAGGTGCGTTCGATGATCTGCTGGCCGACCTTGATGACGTCCACCACGCCGATCAGCACGGCCAGGGAGCTGGTCTTGATGATGCGCGTATAGACATTGATGGTCGGCGGCGTCATGCGTCTCAGCGCTTGCGGCAGCAGTACATGGCCGTAGAGTTGCGGACCGTTCAGCCCGATCGACAAGCCTGCCTCCCGTTGGCCGCGCGGCAACGAATGCAAGGCGCCGCGCACTACTTCGCCGACTTCACTGGCGCCCCACAACGACAACACCAGGACCGCGCACCAGAAACTTGGAATGCTCAGGCCAAAAAATATCGGTAAGCCGAAGAACAGCAAGTACAACCAGACCAGCACCGGGATCGCCCGAAACAGCTCCAGGTAGATCCGCAGGACGGTGTCCAACCACTTCACGCCCAGCGTACGCAACACGCCGTAAAGCACGCCGCCAATGGTGCTGATGGCGATGCTCAGGAAGGAAATCGACAGGGTTTGCGCAGCGCCCTTGCCCAGTTGCGGCAACGACACCCACAGCAACTCAAGACCCGAACTGGCCATGCTGGAGCCTCCTTTCCAGACGGCCGAGCAGCAGCGACAGCGGCAAAAACAGCAGCACGCAAATCAGCGTCAGCACGGCGAGCATTTCGTAGGTCTTGTAGTAGAGGGCGATGTAGCTTTTGGTGGTGTAGAGAATCTCCGGCACCGCCACGGCCGAGACCACCGTGGTCTCCTTCAGCAGGAAAATGAAGTTGGCGAACAGCGACGGCAGGCTGAGGATCCCGGCCTGCGGCAAGATCACGTAGCGCAACAATTGGCCGTGGGACAGCCCGATGGAGCGACCGGATTCCAACTGCGCCTGGGGCACCGCATCCACGCCCGCACGCAGCACTTCCGTGAGGTAGGCACCGCCCAGGAATGTCATGGTGATGATCGCCGCCGCAAACCCCGACACCTTGATGCCCAGCGCCGGCAATGCGAAGTAGACGAAGAACAGCTGGATGAGCAGCGGCGTGTTGCGCGCCAGTTCCACGTACAGCCCCACCAGGCGTTGCAGGTACGGCGTGCGCAACACCAGGATCGTCGCGTTGACCAGCGCCACCAGCAGCGATGTGGCGATGGCGATAAAGCCGACCTGCAGCGTCACGCCCACAGCCTTGAGAAACGCCGGGAGGGTGCTGAGGATAAAAGCGTAATCGAAGTTCATTGAACATCCTGGACGCCGCTCGGTAAGCGGCGGTAGTGCGGTCCATGGGCAGCGGATAGCTACTCGGCAGGCACTGACTTTAATGGCATAAGAAGCGTAATTTAAATACCGTTAAAGCATATTGATATCACGCAAAAAACTATCCCCCGGATTTGCCGCAACGGGTAAAGACGACTATTTTTCTTGCGCCGCAGGGAGGATCTTTTTTCGACATCTCCCTCACCATTACAAGGAAGAAAACATGGCTGACGTAAAAGTGCCGCAGCGACTGGAACCGCGGGAAATAGTGAAATTGTTGGTGGCGTTGCGCCGGGCGTTGAAGAGCGGGGTGGCCTGAGGAGCAGATTGTTCCCATGCTCTGCGTGGGAATGCAGCCTGTGACGCTCCGCGTCACTGGACGCGGAGCGTCCCTAGAGGCATTCCCACGCGGGAGCGTGGGAACGATCACGCCGACGCTGTATCAGCCGTCGGCGTTTGAAACCGTGAAAGGGTTTACCGCGCGAATCAGAACGCCGGCAGTACCGCACCGCTGTATTTTTTCTCGATGAATGCCTTCACTTCAGGGCTGGTCAGGGCCTTGGCCAGTTTCTGGATGGCCGGGCTGTCCTTGTTGTCCGGACGGGCCACCAGGAAGTTGACGTAAGGCGAATCCGCGCCTTCGATCACCAGTGCATCCTTGGCCGGGTTAAGACCCGCTTCCAGGGCATAGTTGGTGTTGATCAGGTCCAGGTCGACCTGGTCCAGCACGCGCGGCAGCATGGCCGACTCCAGTTCCTTGAACTTGAAGTTGTGCGGGTTCTTGGCGATATCTTTCGGGGTCGCCAAAGCGTTTTTCGGGTCTTTCAACTCGATCAGGCCAGCCTTTTGCAGCAGGATCAGGGCACGGCCGCTGTTGCTGCCTTCGTTAGGCAGCGCGATGGTTGCGCCGTTTGGCAGATCAGCCAATTTTTTGTACTTCTTCGAATAGCCGCCGAACGGTTCGACGTGAACGCCGACCACGGTCACCAGATGGGTGCCTTTGCCTTCGTTGAAGTTCGTCAGGTACGGCAGGGTCTGGAAGTAGTTGGCGTCCAGGCGCTTCTGATCAACCTGTACGTTGGGTTGGACGTAGTCGGTGAAGACCTTGATTTCCAGGTCCACGCCTTCTTTGGCCAGGGCCGGCTTGATCAGCTCGAGGATTTCAGCGTGGGGCACTGGAGTGGCAGCCACCACCAGTTTCTCCGCGGCCTGGGTCAGGCCAGAGGCCAGGGCTGCCGCCAATGCGGTGAACAACAGAACCTTTTTCATGCAGTGTCCTTATCGAAAATCACTGTCGTCATGGACGACGGCCAAATGTGGAGTGCCAGTGAAGTGCTATCGCTGGCGTGAAGCGGACAATACCGATATTTTTTATTCCTTAACAATATCTTTTATTCAAGTTCATATTCAATTTACTCATATAGAAAAACACCGTTTTTGTGGCGAGGAAGCTTGCTCCCGCTCTGTGTAGGAGCTGGCGAAGCCTGCGATCTTTTGATCTTGATCTTGATCTTTCGCTTGCGACTCAATTGTCTGGGGAAGGATCGCAGCCTCGTTGCACTCGACAGCTCCTACACAGCTCCTGCAGGCCAAGCGAGGTGTGATCTATAGCGTTTGCTCCAATCGATTGAGCAGCGCCTTGAGGGCTTCGCGCTCGGCTTGCGAACCCTGGGCAATGACCTGCGCCACCTGCTGATCAATCAGCTCCAGGGCTGAAGGCTGGGACGGCAGATTCAAGTGCTCCGGCAAAATCTCATCCCCCGTGCTCACCAGCAATGCGAAGTGAATGACGTTTTCCAGCTCGCGGGTGTTGCCCGGCCAACTGTGCCGCTCGAGAGCGGACTGCGCCGCGTCACTGATCAGCGGCACGCTGAGGCCGAGTCGCTGGCTGTAGATGCCCAGGAAATATTCGGCCAGGGAAAGGATATCGCCCACCCGCTCACGCAGGGCCGGCAGTTCCAGTTGGCCTTCGCCAAGGTAATGGTAGAGCCGTTCGTGGAATTTCCCGGCCGCCACCGCTTGCGCCAGGTCGATGCTGGTCGCTGCCACCAGGCGGACATCCACCGGGCTGGGCTGATGCGCACCCACACGGGTGACTTCATGGTTTTCCAGGGCCGCCAGCAATTTGATCTGGATCGGCAGCGGCAAATCACCGATTTCATCCAGGTAAAGGGTGCCGCCGTTGGCCGAACCAAACCAACCGGCCCGGCTGCTGGCCGAACCGCTGTAGCTGCCGGCGGCATAGCCGAACAGTTCGGCGTCGGCGTAGGTCGGGCTGATGGCGCCGCAGTTGACCGACACAAACAACCCACCGCGATCACTTTCGCGGTGGATATGCCGGGCCAGCAGTTCCTTGCCGCTACCGGTTTCACCGCGTATCAGCACCGAGACCGCACGCGGCGCCAGTTGCTCCAACGCCTGGCGCAACTGCCGCGAACGAGGGTCGACGAACACCAGCGCCTTGGCGCGAATGCTCAGGGGGCTTTTTTCCGCATCGGGAAAGGTCAGCAAGGGCTGACCGAAGGTTTCATGCAAACTCATGGCAGGCTCCCGCCCCAGACCGCCGGGAGACGGGGGGCGCTAAAAATTCAGGCGCGACGCAGGGCGTGATGCTCCATGCGGTTTTGCAGGCGATAGAGGTAAGCGAAACCCTGCTCCCAACGCTGGTGACCGGACTTCACGTTGATATGCCCCGCCCCGGACAGAATCCCGGCCTCGGCGCCCCAGTTACGGGCCAGTTCCAGGGCGCGCGGGGCGCTCACGGCGGCGTCGTTGTCGGAGCTGACCACTTGGCTTGGGAACGGCAACAGATCAGTGGGAATCGGCGCGAAGTTGCGCAGCGCCGGAACGCAGGCCGGCCGCTCGACATCCGCCGGCGCCACCAGCAACGCCCCACGCACCTGCCGCAGGAACTGCACCGGCGCGGTGGCGGCCCAATGGGCCACCGTGATGCAGCCCAGGCTATGGGCAATCAGGATCACTGGCGTGCTGTCGGCGGCCACGGCCTCGGCCAGCGCCGCGACCCAATCTTCACGCCGGGGCGTGACCCAGTCGGCCTGCTCGACCCTGGCACTGTTGGGCAGGCTGTTCTGCCAGTGGGTTTGCCAATGATTTTCCGGCGATCCTTGCCAGCCCGGCACAATCAGGTAGCGAATCGATTCGTTGCGCATGGGTGCTCTCCTGCGTGTCTGTTCCCGGACGAGTATAGGGAGGAGAGCTATATTACTTAAGGAATAAGAAGCTATTTGTTAAGACCTAAAAAGAATAAACGCTCCACCCTGTGGGAGCGAGCTTGCTCGCGATAGCGAACGGTCAGTCGACATCGATGTAACAGACATACCGCTATCGCGAGCAAGCTCGCTCCCACAGGTATTGCGTCGGTCTCACTCGCTACGCCCCTTGCGCAACAACACATCCAACTGGTCGATCACTTCCGCCCAGTCCGCATCCTCGAGGATCTCGTCGCGCAGCATTTGCCGCTGGCCCTCGCTCCAGAAAAACGCATCGGCCAGGTGCAGCCCAGGCTTGAGGGGCGAATGACTGGTTATAAATTGATCAATGCCCTGAGCGTCATCGGGCAAGCCCAGTTGTTTGAATAATGCGGAAAGAGGGTGAATTGGGGTTTCCATACGGGCCTCCTGAACATAATGGAGATGGCGGGGTGTTTCTCCGCAGTCTAGCCCCTCGACGACCGCCAGACTGATCAAAATTCAATCAACCCTCGACTCGACTAGACTTTGAATAACATCCCGACGAATACACGTTGCGGAGGGTGCTGTGAACATTCACTGGTTGACGGTTGCGCTGCTGGCGATCAGCGGGCCCGCGTTCGGCGCCGATGGCCTCGTGCTGCCAGGCACCGATTCCCTGGGTTTCTGGCTGGTTGCCGTTGGCGTGGCCTTGCTGGTCTTCGAGGCGGCCCTGCCCAATTATGGTGTCGCGGGGCTGGGTGGCATTGTCCTGTGTGTGATTGGTGCGGTCATCCTGACCAACGCCGATGTACCGGCTCCGCTGATGCTCGGCCTGGGCCTGGTCAGCGCCTTGCTGCTGATCGTCCTGTTGGTCCGTGCGTTGAAAACACGACCGCGCCAGCCTGTCAGCGGCGATGCGGCGCTGTTGGGCAGCGTCACGATGGTGACTGCGTTGCAGGCCGGCAATCATCATCATGGCTGGGTCCAGTTGGAAGGTGAACGCTGGCAGGTGGCAAGCGCAACGCCGCTGCGGCCTGGGCAAGCGGTGCGAGTCATCACCCGCAAGGGTTTGCTGCTGGAAGTGGCCCCCGCTGATTCACAAGGAGTCTGAGATGGGCATGCAAATCGGTTTTGTGCTGCTGTTGTTACTGTTGATTGCACTGGCAGGTGCGACGTTCCGGATCCTGCGCGAATACGAACGAGCGGTGGTGTTCCAGCTCGGTCGGTTCTGGCAGGTCAAGGGGCCGGGGTTGATCCTGCTGATTCCGGTGGTACAGCAGATGATCCGCGTCGACCTGCGCACCATTGTCCTCGACGTGCCGCCCCAGGACGTGATCACCCGCGACAACGTCTCGGTGAAGGTCAACGCGGTGCTGTATTTCCGCGTGCTCGATCCGCAGAAAGCCATCATCCAGGTCGAAAACTTCCTCATGGCCACCAGCCAACTGGCCCAGACCACCTTGCGCGCGGTCCTCGGCAAGCATGACCTGGACCAACTGCTGGCCGAGCGCGAGCAATTGAACGGCGATATCCAGCAGGTGCTCGACGCCCAGACCGATGCCTGGGGCATCAAGGTGGCAAATGTCGAGATCAAGCACGTGGACCTCAACGAATCGATGATCCGCGCCATCGCCCGCCAAGCCGAAGCCGAGCGCGAACGCCGGGCCAAGGTGATCCACGCCGAAGGCGAGCTGCAGGCCTCGGAAAAGCTCATGCAGGCCGCCGAAATGCTCGGCCGCCAGCCAGGCGCCATGCAGCTGCGCTACATGCAGACGCTGGGCTCGATTGCCGGGGATAAAAGCTCCACCATCGTCTTCCCCTTGCCGATTGAATTGCTCAAGGGGATGGCGGAGTTGTCGCCTAACAAGTCCTGATGCGCCGTGCGAGCATTTCCCTGTGGCGAGGGAGCTTGCTCCCGCTGGGCTGCGCAGCGGCCCCAAGCTTTTGCGGTTGCTGCGCAACCGAGCGGGAGCAAGCTCCCTCGCCACAAAAGCGGGTTCCCGCTACAGGGGCAGCGACTTCAAGGCTTCATAGGGCCCCTGCGCCCAGCGCATGACCCGCTCACGCAACAACGCCGAAGCCTCCCGGCGCTTGTCCTCGCTATCGCCAACAAACGCCTGCGCCGGCTGCTTGGCATGCTGCCCCACCGCGGCGAACACTTGCCTGCCTTGCTCCTCATCGAGCCGGAAAAACGCCGCCAGCCGGCCCGTCATCGCCTCGGGCAGTTCGGTGTAGTTGACCGCCATTGCACCCAATACCTGACAGTGTTCCAAACCTCTCGCCAACAACCGCCCCACCCGGCGCGAGATGAAGTCTTCCGGGCTACTGAACGGCAACCCATCGTCCAGGACACTCGTCCCGATCATCCCCGGCACCATGTGCATGCCAGGACGGCGCAGATGGGAGACGGCGATTTCCAAGGGATCGCGGTACAGGAACAACCAAGGTGTGTCGGGAAAACATTCTCGCAACAGCGCCAACTCACCAATGTTCCAGGCGTCGAGCTTGACCACCAGGCGTTGCTCCACGCCTCGGCGGCGCTGCCCATAGGCCGACATCAAGCCCTTGAGCGCCACGCACCGCTCGGCAAGCGGCAGATCACTGCGCAGCAGCGTATCCAGGGGCGGTGGTTCCGAAATGACGATGTGATCGTCCAGTTGGGCAAGCATCTGGCTGATCAATGTCGAGCCACAACGGGAGGCATGGAAAATGAACGCACTGGGCGCCAGGCCCGGGCTTTGTCGTTGCCACTGACCGAGCACGTCCAAGGGTGTCTGGCGACGGAACGCCTGGTTGAAGGGCAAGCGCAGGGCGTCTTCCACGGCGTCGCCGAAGAACGGTTGCGCCAGTCGCGCGTCGCCAAACCAGCACCAATCGACCCGCCACAGCCCGGCCTCTTGCCATACGCGGATCGGCAACCAGCCCTGCAGATTCAGGTCTTCCACTGGTTTCTCCACTGCTGGCGACCGGTGCGCATCGCAGCCCGCAATTCTTCCCGGGTGAAATGAAGCCCTTGTTCGACCCCCAGCGCCAGGGCGGAGTCAATGAAAGCGTCCAGCTCATGCAGGTTCTGCAAGGTTCGGGCGAGATAAGGATCCGTTTCCACGCGCTGCTGAAAACGGACAAAGTCGCTTGGCCCGACGCCCGCAGCGGGTGTGGTGGGCAGCCCATCGGCAATCTGCTGGGCCAGCCACGGCCCGGGGCGACAATCGAGCACCAGGTGAACCCGCGAATGAGCACTTCGATTCACAACGCGATGAGGCCGTGCCAAGTCGAGGAACCAGCACTCGCCCGCCGTCATCGGAATGATTTGCCCATCCAGGAAGAAGTCCACGCCAGGCGAACTGAGCAACGGCACGTGCAGGCGCCGGTCGGCGTCCGGCCCACCCAGGTCATAGTCGCGATGTTCGTGGATGCACCCGCCGGGGCCGAGCCGCAGCAGCCGGGCCGAGACGATCTCCAGGGGCCAGTCGCGCAACGCCTCATGCCAGCGGCCGTCCGTTGACCACGGCGCGCGATGCAGGGGCTGGCCGCGCCCGGGCGACAGCTCGGTGACGGCATCGGCCGCTGAAATCAGCGCCACACCGCTCCAGTCGCCGCTGTAATAGGCACTGTTGAAATGCCCCTGCCAGCGCTCCTCTTCAATGGCGGCCAGTGCCTGTAACAGCAACGGCAGGTTCACCGCCACCGGCAGCCGGGAATACGCCGGGCGCGTCATGCCAGCGCCCGGTTATTGAGTCACCGCGGCCGTCGTCGGCACCGTGATGTCGCCCTGGGCCCAGGCCGCTTCACGGTTAGCCAGCGCCGTGGCAATCGACTGGACTGCGGTCGATTGCACTTGGTTTGGCAGTGGGTCGAGACCGGCGCTGGCGAAGATCTGCCCATAAGCGTTGCGCAGATCGGCGTAGGCCAGGTCCCGGCGCAGATCGGCCTGCAGGGTGTTCAGTTCACCCTGGATCAGGTCCAGCTCGCCAATGCCGGCAGCCTCATGACGGTTGCGCAGTTGACCGACAATCTGCCCGTCGATATCCGCCAGTTGCTGGCTGGTCTTGAACTGGCGCAGCGCTTCGCGATAGTTGGCATTAGCCACGTACAACTGCGCCAACACGGCAATCGACATCGCCTGGCGCCGCGCCGACGCCACTTCTTCACCGGCCTTGGCCACGTCGATGGCCGCCGGGGCGGAAATCACGTTGAACAGGTTCCAGGTGACTTTCACGCCATAGTCGGCCCAGCCCTGTTCCACCAGGAACGAGTTGCTGTCGTAATGCCCGCCGGCGGAAAACTCCAGCCCCGGCAGCAGGCGCAGCATGGCCTTGCGGGTTTCGGCGGCGGTGATGCGGGTCTGGTAATCCTGCTCGCGCAGTTCCGGACGGCTGGCCAGGGCTTCCTGTTCGAGACGGGCCAGGTCGACCTTGAGTTCCGGGATGGCGTATTCATCCTGGGTCGCCAGGGTCAGCTCGGTACCCAAGGGCAAGTTGATCAGGGTCGCCAGTTCGGTCTTGGCCAGGGACAGCGCCCGACGCTGCTCTTCCAGTTGACGGGTAGCCTGGATCAGCGAGCGCTGGTAACCCAGGGCCTGCACCGGGTCACCGATGCGCTGCTCGCTCATGCTCTGGCTGTTGTCCCGCGCCGTCTCGACCCGGGCCATCAGGCTGTCGATCTGCTTGAGCAAACGCTCGGCGGCCATGGCGCGCCAGTAGGCCGAACGCACGTCCTGGACGATGGTGTTGATCACCTTGCGCCGGCGCTCCTGCACGATCAGGCGCTGGTCCCCGGCCTGCTTGGCGCTGATGTAGCTGACGCCGAAATCGAGCACGTTCCAGACCATGGTCAGGTCCGCCACCTCGCGGTCGCGGTCCTGGGAGGTCGACGGTTCCAGGGACTGGGTACCGGTTTCCACGCTCTGGCTGCTGGAGGCATTGACGTTGTTGCGGCCCACATAACCGGCGTCCAGGGCCATGCGCGGCAGCATGTCGAAACTGGCCAGGTCCAACTGACGCTTGGCCAGGGCTTCCTCCATGATCTTCAAGCGGCCTTCGAGGTTGTACTTCACTGCCCGGGCCATGGCCTGGTGCAGCGTCAGCGGGCCGCTGAGCGGCTCCTGATCCTTGTACATATTCTGCAGGTCGGTTCGAGCGCGCTGTTCGCTGACGCTACGCTCGATCGGATCGCTGGTGACCGCACATCCACTCACCACCAACGCCAGCAAACTCATACCGAATAACTTCTGACTTCTATTCATTCCCTGGATTGCCCCTGGCTGCCCCAATATTTTTAGAATTCAGGCCTGCACTTGGCTGATGCCGACCTGTCGTAACGCGGTTGCCAGGCTGTCCACCTGACGCTGTTCAGTGTCCTTGAGATGTTGCAGCTGTTGACCCAGGGTTGGCGCCCCGAACATTCCGCGCAGCCCTTGGGACACATCGCCGCCCTGCATCGACTGGCTGTCGAAGGCGTCCATCGATTCGCCCTCGGAGCCGGAGTCCTGGTTGAACAGGGTCGACAGCGTGCTGCTGCCAAACACCCCGCCATCGCCACCACCAAAACCCAGGAACCCCTGACCGCTACCGTCGCCAGCGGCGTCAGTGCTGAAGACCTGGGCGATATAACTCGGCGCCAGCGCACCATGGTTGATGAAAATATCCCCAATCGGTCGCAGGCCACCGCCCACGTCCCGTTGCTCGAACAGCGGTGGGAAGCCCAGTGGCGACCCCAGGTTGCCGGTCGGTGGCGTAAAGACGATCGGTTGCAACGGCACCTCGGACGGCGGGATAACCGTGACCGGGTCGGCGGTCAGGAACTCCGGCGGCGGCTTCACATCGTTGGGCACCACGGTGTCGATCGCATAGTTGTTGGACACCGCCACGCCGGCCCCGGCGTTGCCCGACAGGTCGCTGACGTTGCTGGTGTCCAGGGCAATGAAGTTGCTCGGATCAGTGAGGTTCACCGTCGGTGTAAACGTCGCGGTCCAGGTCTTGCCACCATCACTGGTGGTCAGGTTGGTCAGTTCACCGTTGGTGACGCTGAGGTCCGACAGGTCAAAATCCGTCACCGCTTCGCTGAAGGTGAAGGTCACCTGGGTCGTCTCGCCCACCGTCAGGTTCGGGTCGGCGACCACGATGGTTGCCGTCGGCCGGGTGGCGTCGAGTGCGTAGTTGGCGGAAATCGCGATGCCCACGCCGGCGTTGCCGGCCAGGTCCTGCACATTGCTGGCGTCGAGCAGGATCAGGTTGGTGGCATCGTTGACGCCCGCAGTCGGCGTCAGGGTCGCGGTCCAGGTCAGGCCGCCGTCACTGCTGGCAAGGTTGGACAACACGCCATTGGCGACACTCATATCCGACAAGTCGAAACCGGACACCGCCTCGGTGAAGCTGATGGTCACGGTGGTGCTCTGGCCGATGCCCAGGGTGGTGTCGCCCACGGTGATGGTGGCGCCAGGGCGAACCGTGTCGATCGCGTAGTTGTTGGAGTTCACCACGCCGACACCGCTGTTGCCCGAGGCGTTGACCACGCCGCTGGTGTCCAGGCTGATCAGGTTGCTGGTGTCGGTAATACTGGCGCTCGGCGTGAACGTGGCCGTCCAGGTAACGCCGCCGTCAGTGGACGACACATTGCTGAGCGTGCCGTTGCTGATGGTCAGGTCGCTGTTATCGAAACCGCTCACCGCTTCCGAGAACGTAATGGTGACCTGCGAGGTTTCTCCTATGCGCAGCGCACTGTCGGCCACCACGATCGTGGCCGTCGGCACCTGCGTCTCGACCGCATAGTTGGCCGAATCGGTCGTGCCGGTCCCGGTATTTCCGGCCGCGTCGCTCACGCCGGTATTGTCCAGGGTGATCAGGTTGCTGGCGTCGGTCACACCCAGGGTCGGCGTGAAGGTCGCGGTCCAGGTCAGGCCGCCATCGCTGCTGCTGACGGCGCTCAAGGTACCGTTGGCGACGCTCAGGTCAGCGTTGCTGAAGCCGGTCACTGCCTCGCTGAAGGTGATGGTCACCTGCGCGGTTTCACCCGGTTTCAACACCGAATCGCTCAGCACGATGGTGGCGGTCGGACGCTGGCTGTCGACGCTGTAGTTGTTCGAATCGGTGGTGCCGCTGCCCGCATTGCCCGCCAGGTCGGCGACGCCGCTGTTGGCAAGGGTGATGACGTTGCTGGTGTCCGTGACGCCGCTGGTCGGAGTGAAAGTCGCGGTCCAGGTGATGCCGCCGTCACTGCTGCTCAACCCGCTGAGCGTACCGTTGGCGATGCTCAGGTCGGCGTCGGTGAAGCCCGTCACGGCCTCGTTGAAGGTGATGGTCACCAGCGAGGTCTCGCCGGCGGCAATGGCGGTGTCGGCGACGACGATGGTTGCCGTTGGGCGCACGGTGTCGATGGCGTAGTTGTTCGAATCGGTGGTGCCGACGCCAGCGTTGCCTGAGACGTTGACGACACCGGTATTGTCCAGGGTGATCAGGTTGCTGGTATCGGAAATGCTCGCGCTCGGCGTGAACGTGGCCGTCCAGGTGACGCCGCCATCGGAGGACGACACGTTGCTCAGCGTGCCGTTGCTGATGGTCAGGTCGCTGTTGTCGAAACCGCTCACCGCTTCGTTGAAGGTGATGGTTACCTGGCTGGTTTCACCGATGCTCAGGGACGTATCGGCCACCACGATGGTCGCCGTCGGCACCTGCGTGTCGATCGCGTAATTGGCCGAGTTGGTCGTGCCGGTTCCGGTATTGCCCGCCGCGTCACTCACCCCGGTATTGTTCAGGATGATCAGGTTGGAGGTATCCCGCACGCCGAGGGTCGGCGTGAAGGTCGCAGTCCAGGTCAGGCCGCCATCGCTGCTGCTGACGGCACTGAGGGTGCCGTTGGCAATGCTCAGGTCCGAATTGTCGAAACCGCTGACCGCCTCGCTGAAGGTGATGGTCACCAACGAAGTTTCGCCGACACTGAGGTTGGAATCGGCCAGCACGATCGTTGCGGTCGGACGTTCGGTGTCCAGCGCGTAGTTGTTGGAGTCGGTGGTGCCGACATTGGCGTTGCCTGCCAAATCAACGATGCCGCCACTGTTGAGCGAAATGACGTTGCTGGTGTCCGTGACGCCAGCGGTCGGCGTGAAGGTCGCGGTCCAGGTGATGCCGCCGTCGCTGCTGCTCAGCCCGGAGATCACGCCGCTGGCGACCGTCAAGTCAGCACTGGTGAACGCCGTCACGGCCTCGCTGAAGGTGATGGTCACCAGCGAGGTCTCGCCAGCGGCAATCGCGGTGTCGGCCACGACGATGGTCGCGGTTGGACGCACCGTATCGACGGCGTAGTTGTTGGAGTCGGTGGTGCCCACACCGGCGTTGCCCGCGCCGTTGATCAAGCCGGTATTGTCCAGGGTGATCACGTTGCTGGTATCGGAAATGCTCGCGCTCGGCGTGAACGTGGCCGTCCAGGTGACGCCACCGTCGGTGCTGCTCATGGTGCTCAGGGTGCCGTTGCTGATGGTCAGGTCGCTGTTGTCGAAGCCGCTCACCGCCTCGTTGAAGGTGACGGTCACCAGGGTGGTTTCACCGATGCTCAGGGACGTATCGGCCACCACGATGGTCGCCGTCGGCACGTTGGTGTCGATGGCATAGTTGTTGGAACTGGTCGTGCCGGTGCCAGTGTTGCCCGCCCCATCGTTCACCCCGGTGTTGTTCAGGACAATGAGGTTGGACGCGTCGCTGACCCCGAGGTTGGGCGTGAAAGTGGCGGTCCAGGTGATGCCGCCATCACTGCTGCTGACCGCACTCAACGTGCCGTTGGCGATGCTCAGGTCCGAATTGTCGAAACCGCTGACCGCCTCGGAGAACGTAATGGTCACCAGCGAGGTTTCGCCAACGCTCAGATCGTTGTCGGCCACCACGATGGTGGCGGTCGGGCGCAGCGTGTCGACGACGTAGTTGTTGGAGTCGGTGGTACCGCTGCCGACGTTGCCCGCACCATCCACCACGCCCGTGTTATTGAGCGTGATCAGGTTGGTGGTATCGCTGATGCCAGCGCTCGGCGTGAAGGTCGCAGTGTAGGTGATGTTGTCGCTGGTGCTCAGGCCGCTCAGGTTGCCGTTGGCGACGGTCAGGTCCGCCAGGGTGAAACCCGTCACGGGCTCGCTGAAGGTGATCGTCACCACCGATGTCTCGCCAACGGCGATGGCCGTGTCGGCGACCACGATGGTGGCGGTCGGACGCACGGTGTCGATGGCGTAATTGTTGGAATCGGTGGTGCCGCTGCCAGCGTTGCCGGCCGAGTCCGTCACGCCGGTGTTATCCAGGGTGATCAGGTTGGTGGTGTCGCTGGTGCTGGCGCTTGGCGTGAGCGTCCCGGTCCAGGTAATGCCGCCGTCGCCACTGCTCAGGCCGGTGACCGTGCCGTTGGCGACCGTCAGGTCGGCGGTGGTAAAACCTGTTACCGCTTCGTTGAAGGTGATGGTCACCAGCGAGGTTTCGCCGACGCTCAGGGCATTGTCGGCCACGACGATAGTCGCCGTCGGACGCTGGGTGTCGACGGCATAGTTGTTCGAACTGGTGGTGCCGCTGCCGGCGTTGCCCGCCGCATCCGCCACACCGGTATTGGCCAGGATGATCAGGTTGGTGGCGTCGGTGATGCTGGCGCTCGGAGTGAGCGTCGCGGTCCAGGTGATGCCGCCGTCGCCGCTGCTCAATCCGCTCAAGGAGCCGTTGGCCACGGTCATGTCCGCCAGGGTGAAACCGGTCACCGCCTCGCTGAAGGTAATCGTCACCAGCGAGGTTTCGCCGATGTTCAGCGCGGTATCGGCCACCACGATGGTGGCGGTCGGGCGCTGGGTATCGACGGCGTAGTTGTTGGAGTCGGTGGTCCCGCTGCCGGCGTTCCCGGACAGGTCGGCAATGCCGGTGTTATCCAGGGTGACCAGGTTGGTGGTGTCGCTGACGCTGGCACTTGGTGTGAGCGTCCCGGTCCAGGTGATACCTCCGTCGCCGCTGCTCAGGCCGGTGACCGTGCCATTGGCGACCGTCAGGTCGGCGGTAGTGAAACCACTCACCGCCTCGCTGAACGTGATGGTTACCAGCGAAGTTTCGCCGACACTCAACGCGGTGTCGGCCACCACGATGGTGGCGGTCGGGCGTTGCGTGTCGATAGCGTAGTTGTTGGAGTTGGTCGTCCCCACGCCGGCGTTGCCATTGAGGTCCGCCACGCCCGTGTTGTTCAGGACAATGAGATTGGAGGTATCGGTGATCGTCGCATCCGGTGTCAGGGTGGCTGTCCAGGTGATGCCACCGTCGCTGGTGCTCAGCCCGCTGAGCGAGCCGTTGGCCACCGTCATGTCGGCCGTGGTAAAGCCGGAGACGGCCTCGGAGAAGGTGATGGTGACCGTGGAGGTCTCGCCAATCCTGAGGGCCGTGTCGCTCACCACGATGGACGCCGTGGGTGCCACGGTGTCGTTGACGATGTAATTGTTCGAGTCGGTGGTGCCCACGCCGGCATTGCCGGCCAGGTCGGCCACGCCAGCGTTGTTCAGGGTGATGATGTTGGTGGTGTCGGCGATGTTGCTGGCCGCGGTCAACGTACCGGTCCAGGTGATGCCACCGTTGCTACTGGTCAAGGTGCCGACGGTGCCGTTCTGCACCGTCAGGTCCGCCGCGGTGAGGCCGGTCACGGCTTCGGAGAAGGTGATGGTCACCGTCGACGTGCCACCGGAGTTCAGGTTGGTATTGGCTACCACGACGGTCGCGGTGGGCGGCGTCTCGTCTGGCACATAGTTGGTGTTGATGGTGCCGCCATCGCCGTAGACGTTGGCCACCGACGCCGGCGAAACGCCCGCGCTGCCAGCGCTTGTCCCACCGACGCCGCTGCCACCGACGTTACCGGCCAGGGCGGCAAAGTTGGCGGCGGTGATCAGGATCGAGCCTTTGTTCCAGATGGCACCGACGCCGACACCACCCGCACCACCCGCCTGGAGATAGCTACCGCCAGCCCCGCCGCCACCACCGCCACCGCCGGCGCCGACGTTGTTGGAAATGGTCGAGTTGCCGATGATCCGCAGGGTTGCGCCGGTATCGTTGTAGATACCCCCCACCGCACCGCCGCCGTCGCCGCCGAAGTTGTCATACCCGTCACCGCCGCCGCCACCGCCGATGGACAAGCTACCGCTGGTGGCCGTGCCCCCGGCCGAACCGGTGCTGTAGCCCGGATAAGCCGCACCGCCAGCGCCCCCCGTGGTGGAGCCGCCACGCCCGCCAATGTTGAAGAAGCCGCCACCGGCGCCGCCCTGTCCGGCCGTGCCGTTGGAGCCCGTGGAGTTAAGCGTGTCGCCACCCTTGCCGCCGGTACCGCCGGTGATCGCGCCACCGCCACCACCGCCGCCACCGGCGTACTGCGGCGTCACACCGCCGCCGCCACCGCCGCCTGAAGCGGCGTTCGCGGTGACCGTAACGTTGCGCAGGGTCAAGGTGCCGGCGTTGTAGATACCACCACCCTGGGACACCAGGGCATCGTCGCCGCCGTTACCACCGTTACCGGCCGTCATGCCTCGGGTGATCACCAGGCCATCGAGGGTAGCCGTGGTGCCGGACGTCACGTTGATGACCTGGGTGCGGTATTGCCCGTCCAGGGTCACGTCGGCCACGTTGTCATTGTTGAGATCGCCGTCGATGGTGACGTTCTTGCTGACCACCAGCACCGAGGTCAGCCCGACGGTCATGCTGGTGTTGAAGGTGACGATGTCGCCGTTCTGCGCGGACGCCAGGGCGGCGCGCAGGGAGCCCACGCCGGTATTGAGATTGTTGGTGGCGGTCCAGGTGGCCAGGCCCCACTGGTACTCGCTCATGGCATTGGCCGACAGCACGTTGGCACTTTCGATATTGCCGGTGGCGATTTCCAGGTCCCAGTCGCCGCCCAGGCCGGTGCGGTCGTTGGACGCCGCCACGTCGCGACCGGTCAACTGCGCCAACGAATCAACCAGGCTCAGGCCACGCTCGCCTTCGGCGGTGTAGCAGCCATAGATCAGGATATCGCCACCGGCGTTCATGTCCTGGCCAATCTGCGCCAGCACTTCGCTGCGGGCCTGGACGTTATCCGCCGACAGGTAGCTGTTGCCCAGCCACAAATCACCGGCGTTACCGTGGGCGATGATCTGCACCGAGCTGATGCCCTGGTGGGTGTCCAGGTAATCGGCGATCTGTTGCAAGCCGTCCTTGGTGGCATCCAGTTGCACGACCTGGGTACCGGGCGCCACGCCTTCGAGCAGGCTGGCGGAATCCTTGACCCGGGAATCGACGAACACCACAGACTTGCCCGGCACGGCAGCCTCGGTGGCATCGACCTGGCCCTGGGGTGCATGGGTGTCGGCCGGCTGGTCCGCCGCGGGCGTCTTGGCCGCCTCGGCCGTCGGATGCGCATCCGGTTGAGCAGCGTCGGCCACGGTGGCCGCCACCGCGCCGTCGAATAGCATTCGCGGCTCCAGGGACATGATCATTGGCGATGCCAGGGCCTGTGTGCCCTCGGTTACCCGCGATTTGCCTTTGCTCCACCACATGACGATCACCTGGACTCGAACTTCTTGAACACGCAAATGAAAAAAACCGCAATCAGCTGATGGCGGCGTCGGTTTTCATACGAATGACATTGGCGGCGCTTGCGGACCCATCGCGCCAGAACGACAACTCGGCATACTTTTCAAACAGATCCGGCGGCAGCAAGGTCCGCCGGGGTTGCGGCGCGACCTTGGGCTTGACCTTGTGCAGGCCGGCAACGCCCAGGGCCTGGTCGAAGGCCGGCGCGTCGTAGGTCAAGTGATTGAAATCGTGCTCGAACCAGGGCTCGCCGATGAACTCGTACACCAGGCGCATCACCCGCTCCGGGGCCTGGCTCAACAAATCGTAATCAACGATCAGCAGCGACTCGGCGTTCTCACCGTAGTAGGCCTCTTTGAGCGCGGTCCAGGCGAACCCCACCAGGCGGTTGCGCTGGGCCAGGGTTTCGCAGCGGCTGTAGACGGTGTTGCGCTCGTCATCGTCGTTGAACAGCTTGGTGTTTTCGAACGGATTGGCACGGTAGAGCCGCTCCAGGCTGTCGAGCACCCAGGCGACGTTGCGCACACAGGCGATGGTCTTGGCTTGGGGAAACAGATCCTGCAAGGCAGGCAAGCGGGCGCACCACTGACGGTTGGTGTCGAAGATGACCGGCTTGTCGGATTTGTCGGCGTAGTAGGAATCGAAGAGGCCGCGCAGCAGGCGGCGGCGCAGGTCGGTGTCGATCACCGAACCGAACTCGCTGCCGGCGCTGCATTGCTGCAGGACGCTGCTGAACAGCGAACCGACGGGACTGGTCATGCCGGCATGAAAGCGCGGGTTCTGCAATAAAATGGCAGAAAGCAGGGTCGAGCCTGAGCGCGGTAGACCGGAAATGAAGTGAAACTGCGGCAATCCATTCACCTTGTTTGTAGTCCCTTTGTAGCCGAAGCGTAGCCGAGGAAACAATCTTCGCCTAGTAGTACTTTGATATCAGATTCATCCCAAGCCATAAAAGAAGATGGACGGTAGAGACGCTCGGGAACCTGAATCGATTAAGCCGTGTCGCGACATTTTTCCGCCTGCTTCGTTCGGCAGAATCAAACATCCCGGTCTACGCTCAGCCGTGCGTGACCAGGCCAGGGAAACAAGGAGTCGGGCTGATCGCACTCTTGTCCTTCACGTCCGGGCACCGCAAGACCAATAACCTGAAGGATGAGGAATCTATGGAAGTATTCATCGGCACTATCCAGTCATTCGCCTTTAACTTTGCACCCAGGGATTGGGCCCTGTGCAACGGTCAGACGCTTTCCCTTTCTCAATACCAGACCTTGTTCGCCCTGATCGGCGTGACGTACGGAGGCAACGGCCAGACCACCTTCATGCTGCCCAACCTGCAAGGTCGCCTGCCCTTGGGCCAAGGCAATGGCCTGGGCCTGACCCCGCGCGTCATCGGTGAAATCTCCGGCACCGAAAACGTCAGCGCCACGCTCAACAACCTACCCAACCACACCCACACGCTCACGGGCATCACCGCCTCGACCACCCTGCAGTTGGCCAACCCGGCCAGCAATCCGGTGAATACGCCAACGGCCACCAACTCGTTCATCGGCACCTCGGGCACCGGGCCGGGCTCGGCGGCGATCTATTCCGACCAGATAGGCGCTTCGCCAGTGCCGCTGCAAGGCGTGACCACCGCCGTCAGCGGTTCGGTTTCCGCCACGGGCAACGGCATGCCCATGGAGGTCATGAACCCGTTCCTGGCCATCAACTTCAGCATCGCCCTTCAGGGCTATTTTCCGTCCCGTAACTGATGAACCGCCGGAGGGCTGCGGCCCTCCGGCCTTTTGGAGTGTCGACATGCTGCAACAGGTTCATAGCCGCCATTTCCAACCGCTGCTGGGCCAGACCGGCAGCCTGACCCTGCCCGACGGCAGTTGCCTGCCGGTGCGCTTCGAAACCCTTGACGAAACACCTCGGGCAAAGCTGCCGAACACCGAGCGCATGCCCTTCAGCGTGGAATTCAACAGCCTGGAAAGTACGGCGTTCGTCGACGGGCTCTGTGGGTTGGAAGTGCCGGAACTGGGCAAGATAGAAGGGGTGTTCGTGTCACGGATGCCGCCCATGGGACGGGATCCGGCGCTGGGGTATTTCTACATCGCGTTTAACTGATCGCCAAAACCTGAGGCCATAACAAATCTATTGTGGGAGCAACTGTGTGGGAGCAAAGCTTGCTCGCGATCCAGGCGCTGCGGTCCTCAAGAGACCGCGGCGTTTTCATCGCGGGCAAGCCTTGCTCCCACACAGCTCGCTCCCACAGGGGTACGGCGTCATTCAGTTGCCTTTCGGATACCAGACCAACCGCTCCGCCGCCGGGCTGCGCTCTTGTACTTCGAAGCCCAGGGCCAGGTAGTGCCGACGGGCGTGGGGGTTGCTGACCCAGACCACGGTGGCCACCGGGCAACGGATCTGTTGCGCGGCTTTCTGCACCCCTTGCAGCACCGTCCGACCATACCCCTGCCCACGTGCCTGGGGGATGAAGGCCAGGTACAGCACGCGAATTTCATTGGGGCCGAAATCCGTGCTCAAGGCGCCGATAGCGGTGCCGAGTTTTTCCACGACGTAATGCATGGCATTGGGGAAGTTCTCGCCCAACCCTTGCTCCTGCACCTGGAACTGCTGGGCAATCACCTGCTGCACCTGCTCAGGCTCGCCATCGATCCATTGCAGGTCCGGTCGCGCCGCCTGGTACAGGCCCTGCAAAAACGGTCCATCGCTGACCCGCGATGGACGCACCACCAATCCCTCTGCCGCCACTGAATCCATGCTTGCTCCTTAGAACCCGCTTTCCCTGACACCCAACGCCGCCAACCGACGCCAGGCCGCTCCCAACACCGACTCGCCCTTGCCCTGCAACACCGCCACGCCACGCAGCGGTTGCACTGGGGCGGACGTGTCGTCCACCGCACTCAGGCGCACGCCGTATTGCGCCTGCACCGGCTCGGCCCGTTGCTGCGAGTCGCGGCGCACCGCAATCGGCCCGTGATGGTCAGACGTCAACGCTTGCTGTTCGACCCAAGCCACGCCATTGGTGTCGATTTCATTCAACTGCACAGCAATCGAGGTGCGCATCGGATCGTCCGCAATGAACCGCCCCGTGGCCCCCGGCTCGACCCGCCAAAGCTCGGCTTCGGTCAAGTAGCCGCGCAATCGCGAGTCGGTCTGCACCACCCGCGCCAGCGCTTGCGTGGGCGACAACCAACGCCCGACCGACAGTTGCGGCAACAAGTCGCGCACCTGGCCGGCGTGGGGTGCACGCAACAACAGGCGTTCACGCTGGGCGACCAGTCCCCGGTATTCGGCCACCGCTTCGGCCAGTTGCTGTTCGATGATGCCGGCATCGGCAGCGGTTTCGCTGCGCCCGGCCTGACGGCGCATCTGCAACTGCTGGATCTCGATTTCCCGGCGCACGATGGTCAGGCGCGACGCCATGTCCGGCGACTCCAGCTCGATCAACACATCACCCTGGGCCACGGCCTGGCCGTCGCGCACATTCACCTGCTTGACCCGCGCCGCCACCGGCGCGTGCAAGGCACTGGCCCGCCCGGCCTCGAGCATGGCCGGCACTTCCACCGCGCTGCGCCAGGGCAGCAACAGCACCAACAGCAACGCCAGCACCACCAGGCTGCTCAGGAGCACCCGAACGCCGTGGGCCTGCTCACGGCGACTCCACCATTGCCGCCATTCATTCACGATGGGCATAAAAATGAACCACACCAATTCCACCATCATCAGAAAAATGCCCAACACCTTGAAGAACAGGTGATAGACCGCCAGGGCAATCCCGAAAAACAACAACGCCCGCCACAACCAGGAGCCATACCCCCACATCAGCAAACGCCGGCGCATCTTCGGCGACCAGGGTTCCGGCGCCGCCGCGCCATAACCGAACAAGGCTTCGCGCAGGCGCCAGCGGCACAGGGCGAACGCACGCCCTTGAAGGTTATCCACCGCCCAGAAATCACTGAGCAGGAAATACCCATCGAAGCGCATGAAGGGGTTCAGGTTGATGACCAGCGTGGTGATCCAGGTGGCGCTGGCCAGCATGAACGCCGCGGTGCGCGCCGGCCCGTCGGGCAGCAGCGACCAGGCCAGCAAAGCGATGCACGCCAGCAGCAGCTCGGCCAGAACCCCGCCGGCACCGATCAGCAGGCGCGCGCGGCGATCATTGATTCGCCAGGCGTCGCTGACGTCGGTGTAGAACATCGGCAACAGCACCATGAATGCCACGCCCATGCTTTGCACACGGCAGCCCGCGCGCTTGGCCATGAAGGCATGGCCGAATTCGTGGCACAACTTGGCGAAGAACAACGCCGTCCCGAACGCCAGCGCCCCACCCAGGCTGAACAAGTGCGGAAACGTTGCGATGAAGCGCTGCCAGTCCCGCGATACCAGGAAGATGCCCACGCCCAGGGTCAGCGGCAGGCCATAGCGCAGGATCCCGGGGCCAAACCGCGCCAACCAGGGCCAGGCACGATTGAGAAAAGCGTCCGGGCGCCACAGCGGAATGCGGAAAAACAGGTATTGATGCAGCAGGATCTGCCACAGGCTCTGGCGCTGTGCGGCGGTCTTGGAGAGATAGCTGTCGCGCTGTTGCGGGTCCATCGCGCTGATCAGGTCATGGCCGCGCAAGAAGCCCAGCAATTGCTCCAGCGATTCGCCATTGAGCGGCAGGCCCGGCTCGCGGTTCGCCGCCTGCAACACCTGTTCCGGATCGCCCAGGGACCAGTGCCGCAACATGCGCATCGCCGCCGCGCCCAGCTTGAAATAGCGCCCGCGCACCGGATCGGCCAAGGTCCACTGCGGCGAACCGTCCGGGTCCGGCGCCGCCGGGGACAGTTGCAGGTCCGGCCGCAGGCTCGGCAGGTCCATGCTACAGGCCTACGCTCTGGCGCAGGCCGGCCAGTGGCCGACGCAACAGGTACAACGCCAGCGGCGCGCGGTCGCCGAAGACCTTCGCCGTACCTCGCAGGCCGATACGCGGCGCTTGAGCATCGAAACGCGCATCCAACCGATACGCCAGTTGCCCGGCGGCGGTCGGCTGCGCTTCATACGCCGAGCGTTCGAGCCAGGCCAGGTGCCGCTGCAACGGGTCGCTGTCGAGAAACAACGCCACTTGCGCACCGGGCTCCAGGGCAATCGCGTCGCCCACCGCCAACTCAATACGCAACTCGGCCTGGTTCGGATCGGCGATTTCCATCAGCCGCTCGCCGGTCTGCACGGGCTTGCCAAGCCAGCGCTCGGCGTCGGCAAATACCGCGATGCCGTCGCGCTCGGCGCGGACTTCGCTGCGCTTGAGCAGCTCAAGCGCGTAGTTGCGCTCGGCGCGCTTCTGTTCGACGCGGGCGGCCAGCAGATCGATCTTCGAACTCGACTCCGCGTCGGCAAACGAGCGCTGGGAATTGGCCTTGAGTTCCGCCTCGGCCACGCCCAACGCACGCTCGGCCACGTCGGCCTGAGCCTTGAGGCTGGTGCTTTCGAAACGCAGCAGCAGATCACCGTTCTTGACGGTCTGGTTAGGCTTGACCAGGAACTCGGCGATCACCCCATCCAACGGCGCCGCCACCACCTGCCCGCCCAGCGGCACCACTTCGGCCGGGGCCAACACGGACTGGCGCACAGGGATCAGCAAGCCCAGCAGCAACACCGCCACCAGGGCGACCTGGCGCTTGCGTGTCCAGCGCAGGCGCCACGGCTTGCGCGGTTGCAGCGCCAGCCACGCATGGCTGTAGGTGTCGCCCAGTTGCGACAGCAGCACTTGTTCGGGTGGGGTCCACGGCAGGTCGCGGGCCAGCCACAAACCGCCGAACACCTGGCCCTCATGATCGATCAACGGCAGCCAGAACACTTGTCCGGCCGACAGGCTTCGCCAGTCTGCCCGGATGGACTCGCTCACCCCATCGGCGGCAATCACCCGGGCCTGCTTCAGCACCCCCTGCTTGAACAACTGCGCCACGGCCTGCTCGACGAACGCCACGAACGGCGCATTCGGTTCCACGGTGCTGACGCCGGTCACCGCCTGGACCTTGCCGGCAATCAATAACGCGGCGTGGCGAAACCCGAACAGGGCCTGGCCGTCGTTGACCAGGCTGTAGCTCAATTGCGCCGGGGTACGCGCGGCCCGCGTCTGGCGCTCCAGGTCGAGGAAGCGGGCAAACACCTGCTCGGCGCTGCCCGTGATCGGCGCGTTCACTTGGGCTCCGCGAAACGCGCCGTGCCACTCATGCCCGACAGCAAGCCGCTGGCATCCGGCACGCTCGCCACCAGCAGCAGGGTCTGGCTGCCCTCATCGATGCGCGCGCCCAGGCGCTTGACCGTCGCTTGCAACGGCTTGCCGGTTTCATCGGGGATAAACGTGAAGGGTTGACCGGGCTTGAGCCTGTCCATCCAACGTGAAGGCACCAGCAAATGGATCTCCAGGGTGCGGTTGTCGACCACATCCAGCAACGGCGCGCCGGCCGCGACGCTTTCATAACGCTGGACCTTGCGCGCCACCACTTGCCCGTCGAAGGGTGCGATCACGCTGCAGCGCTTGACCTGGACCTGGTACACCTGGGACTGCGCCTGGGTCTCGCTGAGCCGGGCCTCGGCCCGCGACACCTCGAAACGCCCGACGGATTTCAATTCCGCCAATTGCCGGTTATGCGCCAGTTCCTCACTCGCGCCACGGCTGGCCGCCTGGGCCGCATTGAGCTGGGCCTGATAGGCCGAGCAATCGAAACGCGCCAGGGTGTCGCCCTTCTTGAACGACTCGCCCTCACTGAACGGCAACTCGACGATACGCCCGGCCAACTCACTGGCCAGCACCGCCTGATCCCGCGCCCGAAGCACCCCTCGCGCCTCGTTGCCAGACGCACTGGCCGAAGCATTGCTCTCCAGCAACGGATCGTCGGAAGCCGACGTTTGCGCCTGAACCCCGCACGTTACAAAGGCCAATCCCACAACCCAACTGCATAAACGTCGCATGACCGTTACTCCCTGACGGATGGGCGGAGTCTACGACAGCGGTGGGGGGCGTCAAGGGAGTAACCGTGAAGAGAGGGAAATCTCTGTGGCGAGGGAGCTTGCTCCCGCTGGACTGCGCAGCAGTCCCAAATCCTGGCGCCTCGGTGTGTCAGGCAGATCGCATTCAAATTGCTTGGGGTTGCTGCGCAACCCAGCGGGAGCAAGCTCCCTCGCCACAACAGCGGTCCGGGATAAACAATTGCAACACCGCGATAGCGCCCGAGGCGTGCCGGCGGCGCCCAATCTTCAGGCACACACACCATCCCATGGCGAGGAAGCTTGCTCCCGCTGGACTGCGCAGCAGTCCCAAACCCTGGCGCCTCGGTGTGTCAGGCAGATCCCATTCAAATTGCTTGGGGTCGCTGCGCAACCCAGCGGGAGCAAGCTCCCTCGCCACAGGGCTCGGCGTTACGCAGGGTGAGTAAGATGGCCATCGCGAGCAAGCTCGCTCCCACAAGGGGCTTGTGTCGAATGAAGTAGCAAGGCCAACACCGACCTACTGTGGGAGCGAGCTTGCTCGCGATGACTTTCGCCCAGACATCCCAAACCTGACAGATCGAGACTGGCTACTCCACCAACCTCAACACCCCATCGCAATACACCACCTCATGCCCCAACCAAGCCACATCCACCTGAGGCAACACCGCCGAAGGTTTGCGCAACTCACGCAGCAGCGTCGAGCCATGAGACAGACGTCCGCCCATGCGTGCAATCACAGCCCGGGCGCGTTGATAGTGGGCGTGGCGGCCAGGGTCCAGGGTGTCTTCCAGCAGGATGTCCTCGCCCAAAATACCTTGGGCCTGACCCGGGTAGATCAAGAACCCACTCGCCTGCTCGGTGCCTTCACGACCGTCCTGCCAGAAGCTGCCGTCGCGGCTACGAATGTCCGGGTGCGGGGTGAACCAATGCGCCCGGTCCACCGCCGGCATGGCGTGATGCAAGCGAAAGAAAATCCGCATCAGGTTGTCGCGATACCATTCGCGCACTTGCAAGTAGTAACCGCGCAAGCCTGGCAGACCGGTCGAATGGGCCAGGCGAATCGTCAGGGGCCATTGTGGGAAGGCCTGCAACGGCAGCTCGGTCGGTGCCGGGCGTGGCGTCGCTGGGTCGGTTTCCCAGGGCAGCCGATGCGGGCTGTGTTCAAGATTGTCGTAGGCGGTCGGTGGCCGACCCAGCCAGTCGCCGCCACTGCTGGCCAAGGCGCTGGCGATGCACAGGTTGCCTTGCACCACGAACACGTAGAAACGGGTAAACCAGTCGGCCAGTTGCTGGCCGTCTGCGCCTTGTCCGGTCAGTTCGTGCAGCTCTCGATCAAAACGTCGCAAGCCGTTTTCCAGCGTCAGCAAATGCCCGCGGGCGATGCATTGCATGCGCAGGAACAACGGCAGCGAACGCAGCAGGCGCAGGGGCCGCCAAGGCAGGTGCGGAGTCGCGCCGCCGACCTCGCCGGCGTAGCTGCTGGCGCTGATGCCCCAGTCGGCCAGCCGGGCGAGAAACAAATCATTGTTGATATACGAAGCGCCGCCAAACACCGCCGTGAAAGGCTCGTTGTCTTGCAACACCCGCGAATCCCAACGCGCCATGATCGCCGGAATGCTCGCCGCCGCGCGGCGCTGGGCGTACTCCACCAACACGCTGGGTTGCGGCGGCAGGATCTCGGCGATGTTGGCGGCGGTCAGGTGGCGGCGCCAGCCGTAGTCGCTGATCGGCCGGTATTGCAGCAGCCAGAGTTGCCTGCCGTCCCAGGCCCATTCAACGTCGCCGGGTACGTAGTGGAAGACCCGCAGCACGCCTTGCAGGAAACGCCACAGCAGGTCTTCAGTCAGGCCATGGGCGGGCTTGAAGGTGTCGCTGTTCCACGACGCGCCGAGGCGGGAAATGATCGCGCACTCGGGGCTCACGTGACCGTCGGCCAAGGACTCCAAGTGACCTTCGACCCATTCCAGTTCGACGGACAGGTGACGCACGAAGGCAATCCCGGACAGCCGTGGTGTGATGAAGCGCTGCACCACCACTTCCTCGACACCTGCCGCACTCAACTCGGCAATACGTGCCGGCACGTTATGCGTCGGCTCACGCAGGAACGTGGTGCTCAAGCCAGCATTGGCCGCATCGGCCTGATCCTCCCCGTAACTGGAGGAACGCACGGCCCAGATAGCGTCCGGCTGGCTCTTCAGAAAGCTTGCCAAGCGCGGGTCAGCGCAATCGTTGAGCGACAGCGCAGCAGGCACCGGCTGCCCAGCCAACGCCGCCAGACGCAAGCGGCCGCCTTTGGTATGCGCGACGAAACCACGTTCGCCCGATTCCAGCCACGCCGCGAACTCAGCGGGTGAGTCGATCCACGGGTAGTGACCCCAGCCGGGCTTCACGCTGATGGTCAAATCGGCACGGGCCAGAATGGCCGACCAGGCCGCCGCTTGGGCGACGCCCAGTACCTTGTCCTGATCGCCCCACACCAGTTCGACCGGGTCGGTGATCCACTCCAGCAATGGCAAGGCGGTGTCGGCACGCACCAAGTCCCAGTGCGGCACAAAGGCGCGGCAGCGAGCATAGCCGGCGCCCATGCGCTGGTACTGCGCGGGCGTCCAGGCCTGGCTGGAGAATTTGTGGGCAAACAACGTCGGTTTGTTCGCCAGCAGCCAGTGAATGGTCTTGCGAATCGGCAGCGGCGACATCAACGCCGGCAGCCGTCGTTGCCATAAAAAAGCACCCACCGGCGCCAACAACACACTGCGACAAAAATGCCCCGGCTGACGTTGCAAGGCATGCAGCACCAGCAAGGCGTTGACCCCGACCGCCATGATCGCGCTGCCCTTGTCCGTTGCCGCCAGCAACGCCTGGGCGTAGGCCGCCAGGTCTTCGCAAGGGGCCTGGGGGTTGCTGCCAAAGCCAGGCAGCTCCAGCGGCACCACGTCGTGGTGCTGAAAGTGCGGCAACGCGTCGTCCCACCAATCGGCGGCGCTTCCATTGCCGGCCAGCAGGTACATCCGGGGCTTGCTCATGGGCGCTCCTCAGGCCAGGTCGCGCAGGGCAGCATCAAGCGTCGGGTAACGGAACGTATAGCCCGCCTCGACGAGACGACTTGGCAGCACACGTTGGCCGTCGAAAAACAACTGGGCCATTTCGCCTGCCAGGGCACGCACCGGCGCGGCGGGAATGTGGAACCACACCGGGCGCTTGAGCACCTTGCCAACGCTTTCAGCGAACAGTGCCTGACTGACCGTTTCTGGCGCCACCAGGTTGTAGGTGCCGCTCAGGCTTTCGTCATCGAAGGCCCGGGCGATCACTTGGATCACGTCGTCGCGATGCACCCAACTCATGATTTGCCGACCGTCACCCATCCGCCCGCCAAACCCCAGGCGAAATGGAATCAGCAACGGCAACAAAGCACCGCCCGGGCCAAACACCACACCCAGGCGCATCACCACCTGCCGCACACCCAATTCAGTGGCAGGCCGGGCTGAGGCTTCCCAACGCACACAGAGTTCAGCCATGAAGCCATCGCCCTGGGTGGCGCTTTCATCGAGGCTTTCGCTGGCGTCACGCACGCCGTAAAAACCGACGGCCGAGGCCTGTATCCACAACGCCGGTTTGTGCCGGGCGTTTTTCAACCAGGTCATCAAGGCTTCGGTGGTATTGACCCGGCTGGCGATGAGTTGCGCCTGGCGCGCGGGGCTCCAGCGCGGACCGGCGACCGGCGCGCCCGCCAGGTTGATCACCACATCGAAGGTTTCGTCATGACCCAGCTTGCCCAGCGAGCGCAGGCAACGGGCGCGGCCATCAAACAGATAGGCCGCTTTCAATGGATCGCGAGCCAGCACGCTGACTGTGTGCCCGGCGTCGAGCAATTGATTGACCAGCGTCTCGCCGATAAACCCGGTGCCGCCGGTCACCAGCACGCGCTTGTAGGCACCACCGGCAAACGGGTTGGCCGGCTTGCCCGCGCGCTGCATGCGCAAGGCCGCCAAGCCGTCGCGAATCCCCGAGGCCGTAACCCCGATGGCGAACAAGGTCAGCAGCCAACCGCGCCAGCCGAGGTCGATCGCGCTCAGGCCGGTGGGCAAACTCGCCCACTGCGCCAGTTGCACGCCGTACAGCGCGAAGAAGGCCCCGCCGTTGACCGCCAGCACCGTGTGCATGATGCGTTCGATGGCGGGCAGCTTGCGGCTACGGTCCTCGACCACGAAGTCCCAGAGCGTCAGGCCGATCTCCAGTGCGAACAGCAGCGCGATGACGATCGCCCACGTCCCCTCGAAGGCCAAGTGCGCCATGCCCAGGAACAGGATCCCGTAGAAGCACGAGCGCAGGGCATGGATAGAGAGCTCCAGCCGGGCACTGTGGCGATAGGGCAAGGCGACAGTGAGTTCGTGGTGATACAGGGTATCCAGCGCACCGAGGATCGCTTGGGCAATCAGCAGGGTGATGGCCCAGTCCAGCAGTGAAAAGTCAGGCATGGTTTGAATCACTCGACGCGTTGTCAGTCAGGGAGGTGCGGCGGTCGTGGCGATAGAGCCAGAACAGCGGCGGCAATAAAACGAGCAGTGCCAGGCTGTCGAACCACAGGTGCGACCAGACTTGGGCCTGGGCGGAAATCAGCATGTCCTGGGGTGCCCAGAGCAGGATGCCGGCGATCAGCCAACCCCAAGGCATGGCGCTCTTCAGTCGATTGCCGATGTGGACGAGGGCGAGCATGTACAGCGCGTAGCTTTGCAATGTGGCGCCGAACAAGGCCAGCCACCAGACTTGCTGCGCGCGGGCCGTAGCGGGAACGGCAGTGGCGCCCCAGAAAGCCTGTTCGATGGTGTTCAGATAGCCGTCGAGCAAGCCCGAATGGCCGGCCCAGGTCAGCGTGACGCCGGCGAGCAGGTGCATCAGGGCGGCGGCATATAACCAAACGATCAGGGCTTTGCGAAGGGTGCGGTGAGGGGTTGGCATTCCGTGTCCTGAAGGCTTGCTTGAGGGCGGCCAGTCTAAAGGAAATGGGAGGGGCTTTACTTGGCTAATGGGCCGGGCAGCGATAAATAAAATCGGCCTCGAACGGGGCCTGCTTCGCAGGCCAGCGGGAGCAAGCTCCCTCCCACAGGGGTTTTGTGTCGAACCCTATATCGAGACCACCCCCGTCCCACTGTGGGAGCGAGCCTGCTCGCGATGGCGTCAGCCCAGACAACCCAAAACCCGTGGCCAGAGATTGCTCCCGCTGGCCTGTGTGTAGGAGCTGTCGAGTGCAACGAGGCTGCGATCTTTCACCAGACACTTGAATCTCAAACGAAAGATCAAAAGATCGCAGCCTTCGGCAGCTCCTACAGGGCATCGGCCGAGTGGGAGCAATCTCTGGCCACGGGTCGATGTTGGCAACATTTATCCCTCCGGGAGCCTGTAAGGAGGATGCGCAGACTGGGAAAACTAACAGCTCTGATAGTTCTCCAACCGACGCCAAGGGAGTAGAACTATGGCCCACAGCTCCCAATCTCATGCTTGCCGGTGTTTCGTATGACTCAGACCAAAACGAACGACCCAGCAAACCCTAGCCAACAACGTACTGTGTTGCTGGCGGTGGACCTTAAAAACTCGGTACTCGCTGAGATCGACGCGGGCAATACCAATCGCATCGCGTACTCGCCGTACGGTCACCAGTCGGCGCAGCAGGAAGTCGCCTCCCAATTGGGCTTCAACGGCGAACGGTGGGAAACGACGCCCGGATGGTATTTCCTGGGTAATGGCTACCGCGTCTACAACCCACGCCTGATGCGCTTTCATAGCCCGGACAATATGAGTCCGTTTGATAAGGGTGGGTTGAATGCATATATGTATTGCGGCGGGGAACCGATAATGAGGTCAGATCCAACAGGGCATGCATTTGGGATTCTTGCTTTTTTTAAGAGCCGAATGATTCGTTCCACCATTGCGACAGCACCAATAAACAATAGCCCGATCTCTGTAGCCTCATCTGTAGCGAATTCCGCTAGTACCAAAGCTGCGGCTTTGACTCGCCCAACCTCTATAGCCATCGACACCGCCACAACCAACGCGACATCAGCAATTAATACCCTAAATAAAAACATGGGAACAATATTGAGTAACGCTAAAGCACGTATTGCGACCACTACTGATACGTTCAGAAATTTCGGAGCTAATTTACAGTCAACGCTAAATACCAACTACAATCCTTTGACGATTGCAAACCAAGCACCTGTACCATCTGTGTCGTTCAACATTATAAAAGCGCGTGTTGACCAACTCATGATAGATATCAGAGGAAGGATGACTCTTTATGTGAATCCTCCAGCTATAGTTGTGAGGCCACCGACCCCACCACCGCCTCCACGTCCTCCCAGAGCGAGTGGATAGCGCGTAGCGGCTCTCTTACCATAGAAGCCTGGGTGATCCACGCTCTTGATCAAAAACCATCAAGGGCTTCGCAAGAGTTCCAACGTCTCGTAAGGCCCCTGCGACCAGCGCAAGACCCGCTCACGCAACAGCGCCGAAGCCTCCCGGCGCTTGTCCTCGCTTTCACCAACAAACGCCCCACCCGGCGCGGGATGAAATCTTCCTGGCTGTCGAACGGCAATCCATCGTCCAGGACACTCGCCCCGATCATCCCCGGCATCCTGTGTATGCCGGGACGCCGCAGGTGAGAGACGGGATTTCCAAGGGGTCGCGGTACACGAACAACCAGGGTGTATCGGAAAGTACTCACGCAGCAGCGACAGTTCACCGATGCTCCAGGCGTCGAGCTTGACCACCAGGCGTTGCTCCAAGCCTCGACGGCGCCGCCCATAGGCTGACATCAAGCCATTGAGCGTCATACAGCGCTCGGCCGGCAGCAAATCACTGCGCAGCAGCGCATCCAGGGGTGGCAGTTCCGAGATGACGATATGGTCGTCCAACTGGGCGAGCATCTGGCTGATCAAGGCCGAGCCGCAGCGGGGGGCATGGAAAATCAACGCGCGGGGCTCAAGTCCCGGGCTTTGTCGTTGTCACTGACCGAGCGCGTCCAACGGAGTCTGGCGGCGGAACGCCTGGTTAAAGGGCAGGCGCATTGCATCTTCCACCGCATCGCCAAAGAACGGCCGTGACCGTTATTACCTGACGGATCGGCGGAGTCTACGACAGCGGTGAGGTGCGTCAAGGGAGGAACCGTGAGAGGTATGAAATATGCTAGTCATACACGCACTGTGGCGAGGGGATTTATCCCCGTTGGGCTGCGCAGCAGCCCTAAAGCCAGTCACCTCGGTGTGTCAGGTTGTTGGTCTTCAGCCCATTTGGGGGCTGCTGCGCAGCCCAGCGGGGATAAATCCCCTCGCCACAGGTTCCGTGTGCTGCTTACTTACAGCAGCGTCCTAGGAGATTTCCTTCAAGTTGCGGCGATGTTGGTGAACTTGTCCGGCTTGGGGCTCACCGCTAGTCTGGGTTTGTCATTGAAAAAACGGTGACACGGACGTGCAAGTCCGGGTAAAAGACGACGCACATTGCTATCCGCCTTGATCGAGAGGCGCTTTATGGCAGTTGTGCGTGGGAGATTTTTCCGCAAGGAGGAGTCTGCCGGGGTTCCGTCTGCCCGGTCTTGCACACCTACGTACAACTGCCACCTCATTTGCGTGCAAGCGAATGGTGTCGGTTCCACTTCTACAGATGGAGCTTCACGACATGTTCAAAGTAACTCCAAATCCGCCAGGAAGCCCTGGCAACACCGCCGACAAATCCTCGAAAGCCAAAAAACTCGACGAAGCCGCCGAGCGCGTCCTCGACTACTACCTCAATCCCAAACCCACCGATGAAGCCTCGGGCAAAACCCAAACCGCCCAACTCTTCATGGTCGCCCCTGGTATCGACACCGAAACCCTGTTGGCCAATGCCTCCGAAGACCTGCTGTCCATCAGCGCCATCGCCGCCGACCTGGCCGATGATGTCGACGGTTCGCGCCGCAGCGTCATCCTGGCAATCAGCCGGATGGCTGATGGGGTGCATTTGTTGGTGGAAAGGGCAATGGATCGGCTGGAGGTTCAAGCAGCTGGCTGACAGGCCTGTGGTGAATTGAGGATTGCCATCGCGAGCAAGCTCGCTCCCACACTGGATCTGTGTCGAACAGAAATATCGAGATCAACGCCGATCAACTGTGGGAGCGAGCTTGCTCGCGATGACGTCAGCCCAGACAACCCATAACCCGTGGCCAGAGATTGCTCCCGCTGGCCTGCGTGTAGGAGCTGTCGAGTGCAACGAGGCTGCGATCTTTCCCCAGACACTTGAGTCCCAAGCGAAAGATCAAAAGATCGCAGCCTTCGGCAGCTCCTACAGGGCGCAGCCGAGCGGGAGCAAGCGCCCTCGCCACAAAGGTGTACTACCGAATCACCGCTGCATCCCCCAGCGCTTCACCGTCACCCGCTCCAGACTGTCGAACACCAGATTCTCCACCAGCAACCCGATCAGAATCACCACCGCCAACCCGGCAAAGACCTTGTCGGTGTACAGCTCGTTGCGGTTCTGGAAAATGTACCAGCCCAGGCCGCCCTTGCCGCTGGTGGCGCCGAACACCAGTTCGGCGGCGATCAGCGTGCGCCAGGCGAAGGCCCAGCCGATTTTCAGCCCGGCGAGGATCGACGGCAGCGCCGCCGGGATCAGGATGAACAGCACAAAACGCAGGCCCTTGAGCCCGTAGTTGCGCCCGGCCATGCGCAGCGTTTCCGACACGCCGAGAAACCCCGCATACATGTTCAACGCCAGAGCCCACAGCACCGAATGCACCAGCACGAAAATCAGGCTGTTCTGCCCCAGGCCGAACCACAGCAGCGCCAACGGCAACAGGGCGATGGCCGGCAACGGGTTGAACATCGACGTCAGGGTGCTGAGCAAGTCACGACCGAACTGGGTCGATACGGCCAGCGTGGTCAAGCCAAACGCCAGGACGATGCCCAGCAAATAGCCCTTGAGCAGCACCACCAGGGAAATCCACACTTTGCCCAGCAGCTCGCCGCTGAGCAAACCGTCGTACAACGCACTGGCGGTTTGCAGGAAACTCGGCAGCAGCAGGTCGTTGTTCTGGTAACGCGCCACGCCCTCCCACACCAGCGCCAGCAGCAACAGGATCAGGCTTTTGCGCAGCCAACCCTGTTGCCAGAGGCGCTGGCCCAAGGGCAACTCGCGCTCCAATGGCACGTGGGTCAGGGGTTGCAGATCGACTTCGTATTCTTCGCGCGCAGGCGATAACTGGCTCATAGACTCTCTCTTTTTCAGAACCTGGCACCGCCCCGTAGGAGCTGCCGAGCGAAGCGAGGCTGCGATCTTGTCCCTGTTGCTTGAGTCTCAAGCGAAGGATCAAAAGATCGCAGCCTCGTTGCACTCGACAGCTCCTACAGGGTCAGTAGGCGATACGGATGTCGGCGAAATCCAGCTCACGCTCGGTGTCCGGCGACTGGTTTTCATCGAACAGCAACCGATGAATCCGCCGCGCAGTGTGCTGGAAGCCCACGCCGCCGAGGCTGTGCAGATCGTATTGGTGGCTGTGGATTTCCGCCCGTACCCTTCCTGGGTGCGGTGACAGCAGCAGGATGCGATTGCCCACCACCAGTGCTTCTTCGATGGAGTGGGTGACGAACAGCAGGGTGAAACGCACCTCTTCCCAGAGCAGCAGCAATTCTTCCTGCATCTTGCGTCGGGTCAGGGCATCGAGGGCGGCGAAGGGCTCGTCCATCAGCAGGATCTTCGGCTGCATCGCCAACGCCCGGGCAATGGCGACGCGGGCCTTCATCCCACCAGACAAGGTGTGTGGGTAGGCATCGGCAAACGCCGCCAGGCCGACTTTGTCGAGGTAATGCAACGCCCGCTCTTCGGCCTCGCGGCGCTTGAGCGTGCCGGATGCCAGCAGCGCGAACATCACATTCTGCTTCACGGTTTTCCAGGGCGGCAGTTGATCGAACTCCTGGAATACCACGATCCGGTCCGGACCCGGCGCGCTGACAGTCTGGCCTTGCAGGCGAATCTCGCCTTCGCACGGCGTGATGAAGCCGCCAATGGCCTTGAGCAAGGTCGACTTGCCGCAGCCCGATGGGCCAAGCAGTACAAAACGGTCCGCCGGATCGACTTCGAAACTGACCTGGTGGGTGGCCCGCACCACTCGCTGCGGAGTGCGGTATTCCAGGCTGACGTTATCCACCGACAACAACGCGGTCCCGGTGGAAGTGGGGTTGCTGGCCGCGTGGCCTTGCAAAAGCGCATTCATGACAATCAGCTCCCCTGCAGCGGTTTGGCGTCCTGGAAGAAATAATCTTCCCACGACGCCGGTTTGTTCTTGATCGCGCCGACGCGGTAGAGAAATTCGGCCAGCGGGTAGGTGTTTTTCGGGCTGACGGTGAATTCGATCTGCGGGTTGTCGATGATCTTCAGCAACGTCGCCCGGTCGATCTTGGCCTTGGTCACCCGCAGGTAGGTGTCCGCCGCCGCGCCTTTGTCCTTCTGGGCGAATTCGGCCGCTTCGGTCAGCGCCTCCACGAATGCCTTGTAGGTCTTCGGGTTTTCATCGCGGAATTTCTCGGTGGCGAACAACACCGTGGGCGAATTCGGCCCGAGCACGTCATAGGAGTTGAGCACCACGTGGACGTTGGGGTTTTGCAGGGCCTGGTCCTGGAACGGTGGGTTGGAAAAATGCCCGGTCAACTCGGTGCCACCGGCAATCAACGCGGCTGTGGCGTCCGGATGCGGAACCGCCAGGGTGTACTTGTCGAGGCGATTGAAGTCCTTGTCGCCCCACTGTTTCGCGGCGGCGTATTGCAGGAAACGCGACTGCACCGAAACGCCCACCGCCGGCACCGCGATGCGGTCCTGCTCGGTGAAGTCGGCGATGGTCTTGACGTTCGGGTTGTTGCTCAACAGGTAATAGGGAAAGTTGCCCAGGGAAGCCACGGCCTTGACGTTCTGCTTGCCACGGGTGCGGTCCCAGACCGTCAACAACGGCCCGACACCGGCCCCGGCAATGTCGATGGAGCCCGACAGCAACGCATCGTTGACCGCCGCGCCGCCCGACAGTTGGGTCCAGTCGACCTTGATCTCGATGCCTTCCTGCTTGCCGTACTTCTCGATCAATTGTTGATCGCGAACCACGTTCAACAGCAGGTAAACGATGCCGAACTGCTCGGCGATGCGAATCTCGCCCTCGGCGTGGGCACTGGCCGGCGCGACCAGGCTGCCGGCCAGCAAACTGAACCCCAGGCCGATGGCGGCGGCCAGCGGTGCAAAAGCAATGCGTTTGGACATGGTGATTCTCCGGGCTCTTTGCGCGAGGCGCAGCCGATCAGAAAGGGGCGTCGCCCTGGATGGTGGTGCGATACAGCTTGCGGCGCAGATGGCTCGGGCAACCGGCGGCCAAGTGGATCAGCGAGCGGTTGTCCCAGAACACCAGGTCATGGGACTGCCATTGATGGCGATAGATGTTCTGCGGCAGCACGCTGTGGGCATACAGCTCGGCCAGCAGCGCTGTGCTTTCGTCCTCCGGCAGACCGACGATGCGGGTGGTGAACCCTTCGCTGACGAACAACGCCTTGCGCCCGGTTTCCGGGTGGGTGCGCACGATCGGATGCACTACTTCGGCGACCTGGGCCAGTTGCTCCGGCGTAAGCGTCGGGCGCCAGTTGCCTTCGAATTTGGTTTCGCTGTAGCGCGCCGTATAGGAATGCGCCGCCGAACGGCCTTCCACGGCTTTACGCAGCGCTTCGGGCAAACCGTCCCAGGCTTTGTGCATGTCGGCGAACAGCGTGTCGCCGCCTTCGCTCGGCAGCTCCTGGGCGTGGAGCATCGAGCCGAGGCTGGGCAGTTCTTTATAGGAGAGGTCCGAATGCCAGAATTTGCCGGCATCACCGAGGCCGATGGATTGGCCGTTTTCGATGATGTTGGAGACGATGAGGATTTCCGGATGCCCAGCTAACAGGAACTGCTTGAGCACATGGATCTGCAGCACGCCAAAACGGCGGCTGAAGGCGATCTGTTGTTCAGGGGTGATGCGTTGGTCGCGGAACACCACGACGTGATAGTCCAGGTGTGCGCGGTGGATGCGGGCGAAATCCTGGTCGCTGATCGGTCGGGACAGGTCCAGCCCGACGATTTCGGCGCCTACGGCATCGCGGAACGGGCGGATGTCGAACGACTGCGGGGCAATGTTCGCGATAGATGAATCTGGAGAATAAGAGACGGCTGGCATACATCACTCCCACGCACAGCGCGCTTGAACAGGCGCGCAATCGATCAAAACTCACGGCGTTACCGTGTTGGTTTGTGTCGTGCGGCGCGCCGATTGGTCGGCAGGTACGCAGGGGGATGACTTTAAAGGTATAAGAAAGTTAATTTAAATATTATAAATGCATAACTATATGGCAGAACCTGTGGGAGCGAGCTTGCTCGCGATGGCGGTGGGCCAGACTTTTATTTAACACCGACACACCGTCATCGCGAGCAAGCTCGCTCCCACAAGGGTTTTGGGAACGCCACGGTCCTGTGGCCAGAGATTGCTCCCGCTGGGGCGCGCAGCGGCCCCAAAAAAGCGATGAGCGCTTCGCACTCAAGCGGGAGCAAGCTCCCTCGCCACAAAAGCGTCCCAGCAATCACACCATAAATTGATCAACGGTAAATACTGTGGGAGCGAGCTTGCTCGCGATAGCGTCAGGTCAGACACGTTATCTGTCGCTGACACACCGTCATCGCAAGCAAGCTCGCTCCCACAAGGGAGGAGTCCGGTCTGAAGGGCTAGCGCTCGTGCAGCGCCTCGGACCGGGCCTTGATGATTGGCTTGAGCAGGTAGCTGAGCACGGTTTTCTTGCCGGTGATGATGTCCACCGACGCCACCATGCCCGGAATGATCAGCAGGGGTTTGTCATCGGTGCCCAGGTGGCTGCGTTCGGTGCGCAGCTTGATGATGTAGTAGGTGGTTTTCTTGTCTTCATCGGTGATGGTGTCGGCGCCGATCTGTTCCAGCTTGGCTTTCATCCCGCCGTAGATGGTGTAGTCGTACGCGGTGAATTTCACCGTGGCGTCCTGGCCGGGGTGCAGGAAGGCGATGTCCTGGGGACGGATTTTCGCTTCCACAAGGATGGTGTCGTCCAGCGGCACGATTTCCACCAGGTCGCTGCCGGGCTGGATCACGCCGCCGATGGTGTTCACCAGCAACTTGTTGACGATGCCGCGCACGGGCGACGTCACCAGGGTCCGGCTCACCCGGTCTTCCAGGGCTTTGCCGGTGGCCTGGGCCTTGTTCAGGTCGGTGCGAGCTTCGTTGAGCTGGGTCAGGGCTTCGCTGCGGAACTTGCCGCGGGTCTCATCGATCTTGCGCTGCACTTCCTTGATCGCCGATTCGGCACGCGGGATCGCCAGCGTCGTGGCGTCCAGTTGCCCACGGGTCTCGACCTCGGCGCGCTTGAGCCGCAGCACTTCCACCGGCGATACCGCGCCCTGGGCCACCAGCGGCTCGGACATGTTGATTTCCTGGCGTTGCAGCGCCAGGCCGGAGCGGTACTGCGCCTGCTTGGACACGAATTCGCGCAGTTCCTGCTGGCGCTGGATCAACTGCTCCTGCAAGCCGCCGATTTCATCGTGCAACTGCTGGCGGCGGCTGATGTACAGCGACTCCTCGCTGGCAGCCTGGCCCGGCACCGCCTTGAGCACATCGGCCGGGAAGTTCAGCGGCCGGTCATCGACCTCGGCACTCAAACGCTCGACCCGCAACAGCATGGACTGGCGGTCAGCCTCGGTTTCGCCGACATTGGAGACAAACCGGGTGTCGTCCAGGCGAATCAACGGCGCGCCGGCGTCGACGATCTGCCCTTCCTTGACGAACAGCTCAGCGACGATGCCGCCTTCCAGGTTCTGGATTTTCTGGATCTTGGACGAGGGAATCGCCTTGCCGTCGCCCTTGGTCACTTCGTCGATCACGGCGAAGTTGGCCCACAACATCAGGAACACAAAGAAGCCGATGATGCCCCAGATCGTCAGCCGCACCACCCGGGGAGCGTCCTCGATCAGCGCCTTGTTGACTTCGGGCAGCGGTTGGCCGTGCAGCGAGTCGGAACCTTTGAAATAGCGACCCACCGCGCCCTTTAAACCGGATTTAAGCAACACTGATCTGCCCCTTCTTCAACGCTTCCATGACAGCGGCTTTCGGGCCGTCGGCGAGGATCTGTCCACGGTCGATCACCAACAGGCGGTCCACCAGCGACAGCAAGGATGCCCGGTGCGTCACCAGCAACACGGTCTTGTTTTCCACCACGGCAGCCAAGCGCTGTTTCAAGCGTTCTTCACCGGTGTTGTCCATGGCGCTGGTGGGTTCGTCCAGTAACAGGATGGGCGGGTTGAGCAGCAGCGCGCGGGCCAGGGCAACGTTCTGGCGCTGACCACCGGACAGGTTCTGTCCGCGCTCACCGACTTGCAGTTCATAGCCTTGCGGATGCAGGCGGGCAAACTCATGCACGCCTGCCAGTTCAGCGGCCTGGAGCACCAGTTCATCTTCGACGTAACGGGCGCCGGAGGTCAGGTTGTCGCGCAGGGTACCGGCCAGCAGCTGGATGTCCTGGGGCACGTAGCCAATGTTGTAGCGCAGCTCGCTGACGTCGATCTGGCGGATGTCCACGCCGTCCACCAGCAAGGCGCCGTCATCGGGTTGGTAAAGCCCCACCAGCAACTTGGCCAGGGAACTCTTGCCCGAGCCGCTGCGGCCGATGATGCCGATTTTCTCGCCCGGCTTGATCACCAGGTTGATGTTCTTCAGCGCGGGGTTCTGCTGGTTCGGATAAGTGAAGTTCAACTGACGGCATTCAATGGCGCCCTGCAGGACCTTGCGGCTCAGCGGGCGCTCGTCGAAATTGCGCTCTTGGGGCAGCTCCATCATCTGGTCGACGGACGTCATGGTCACCCGCGCCTGTTGGTAGCGGGTCAGCAGGCCCGACAGCGAAGCCAAAGGGCTGAGGGCGCGGCCGCTGAGCATGTAGCAGGCGACCAGCCCACCCATGCTCAGGTTGCCGGCGATGATCAGGTAAACGCCGAAGACGATCATGACCACGCCGGCCAGTTGCTGGATCAGCAAAGTGATGTTCATCGCCAGGCCGGACAGCATTTTCACCCGCAGCTCGAGGCGGCTGAGGGTGCCGATGGTCTGTTCCCACTGGTACTGGCGTTCGCTCTCGGCGTTGTTGACCTTCACCGCATCCAGGCCGGCCAGGGTTTCGATCAGGCTGGATTGGCGCTCGGCGCCCAGGGCCATGGTGCGCTCCATGGTTGCCACCAAAGGCTTCTGCAAGGCGTAGCCGATCAGCAGGGCAATCGGGAACGCCAGCACCGGAATCCACACCAGGTGCCCGCCGATAATCGCGATGACCATGAAGATCAGCAGGGTGAACGGCAGGTCGATCAGGCTGGTGAGGGTCAGCGACGCGAGGAAGTCCCGCAGGCTCTGGAACTCATGGATGTTCTGGGCAAAGCTGCCGACCCGCGCCGGGCGGTACTTCATGGACATGCCGACGATGCGTTCGAACAGCGTCGCCGAGATGATCAGGTCGGTTTTCTTGCCGGCCAGGTCCAGGCACAGGCTGCGCAGCATCTTGAGGATCAGGTCGAAGACATAGGCGCCGGTGATACCAACGGCCAATACCCACAGGGTCGATTCGGCCTGGTTCGGCACCACGCGGTCGTAGACGTTCATCACGAACAGTGGCGCGGCCATGGCAATGATGTTGATCAGCAGGCTCGCGGCAATGGCATCGGCATACAGCCAGCGGGACCGTTTGAGGGTGTCGCGAAACCACGAACGCGCCCGAGGGATCAGCGTGCCGTGGTTAACGTCAAATTTATGCTGCGGCTGGGCGAAGAACACCTTGCCGCTGTAGTCATCGGCCAGCAGTTCGCGGCTGATGGTCACCTCACCGCCGTCGCTTTCGCTGAGCAGCAACCGCGCCTGGTCGTCACCGACCCAGCCCAGCAGCACGGCACTGCGGCCGTCCTTGAGCAACAACAGCGCTGGCATGGCGATGGTCGGGATCTGCTCGAGCTTGCGTTGCAGCACCCGACCTTGCAGACCGGCACGGGCCGCCGCGCGCGACAATAATTCGACGCTCAGCCGCTGCTTGGGCAGCGGCAGGCCGGTGGTGAGCATCGCCGCGCTGGCCGGCTTCTGATGCAGCATGCAGAGCGCCAGCAAGCCGTCCAACAGCGGGTCGTCGTGCAGCGTGCGCGGGTCATGAACTAGTTCGACTGGACGGACTTCTGATTCCACGCTCGGCACTCTGACTGATTAAAACGGGTGGTAGGACTCAATTCATCCCAGGCAACTGAACCTTGGGCTTCATGTCGTTCTGCACAACCGATGCCAACGGTGCGACCACACCCTGGCTTTTCAACAGCTGGCCCATGGTTGCCTTGATCCGGTACTGGGTGAACAGCTGCACATTCTTGATTTCCGCCAGGCGACGGGAAGCGCTGAACAGCTCGTTTTCGCTGTCGAGCAAGTCGAGCAGGGTCCGCTCGCCGAGGCTGAACTGCTTCTGGTAGGCGGTGCGCACGTTGGCGCTGCGATCCACGTATTGCTGGGCGACCGGCACCTGGGCGTTGGCGTTGTTCAAAGCGTTCCAGGCCAGGCCCAGCTCTTCGTTCAACTGGCGCAGCGCGTTGTTGCGAATGTCCAGGGCCTGGTTGGACAGGTACGACTTGGATTCCAGGTCCGCCTTGTTGCTGCCGCCGGCATACAGGTTGAAACGCATGCGCAGCATGGCTTGCCATTCATTGTTGTGACCGTTCTGGCCGTCCAGGTCGTTGTCGGCAGTGCGGCCCAGTTCGGCGTCGAAACGTGGGTAAAAGCTCGATTTGGCGGCTTCGTACTGTTGCTCGGTCGCGGCGATGTCGGCTTCGGCCGAACGCAGCACCGGGCTGTTTTCCAGCATCTGGGCGCGGGCTTCGGTCAGGTTGGCCGGCAGCAGCGCCAGAAAATCGGCTGGACGCTCCAGTTGATCAGGCAGTTGGCCGACGGCGCTGAGGTAATTGGTCTCGGCATCGGCCAGGTTGGTTTGTTCGGTGATCAGGTTGTTGCGGGCCTGGGCCATGCGCGCTTCGGCCTGGTCCAGGTCGGCGCCGCTGCCCACGCCGCGGGAAGTGCGCAGCTTGATCTGGTCGAAGATGCGCTCGTGGCTCTTGAGGTTTTCCTCGGCCAGGCGCACGAACTCGCGACGGGTCAGCACGTCCAGGTAGACCTGGGCCACCGTCAGACCGGTGCGCTCGGATGTGTCCAGCAACGAATAGGCACGGGCATTGACGGTGGCTTGTTGACGCCCAACTTCGCTGGACGTCGCAAAACCGTCAAAAACCATTTGCGACAGGCGCAGGCTCGACTCGCTGCGGTTCAGGGTTTCCCAATGATTGGTCCCGCCCGACCGGGTGGTGACGCTGTCGGTGCCTTCACGGCCGTATCCGGCTGCCAGGTCCACTCTAGGCAGGTAGCCGCCCTTGGCCGCCTTGAGTTGGTAATCCGCCGCGAGGCGACTGTTCACGCCGGCCTGGATTTCAGGATGGACATCCAGCGCCTGTTGCATGGCCTGCGGCAAGGTTTGTGCTTGTACGAAACTGGCGGCGAGGGCAAAGGGTAAAGCCTTGAACAGGTGCAGACGCATGGTGGATTTCTTCCTGAAACACTTGTCTTGGATCACAGCGAAACGTGGCGCTGCATCGGATGATGGCAACCGGAATGACCGTATGTCGGAAAGTTCAAAACAGGAGCTGGAACACGCACCGAAAGAACAGGTCGCCGCTTAAATATCAATGTGACATTACGCCAATGATTGTTTAGGATGGCCGGCTTAAGGTCAATAGTTTGGCACAAACAAAATGTTTGAAAAATCACAGTCAAAATATTGACACGCAAAAGCGTCAAATAACCTTACTTTGTGAAACATGAACGTCCAGACCGCTGCTGCCTACACGCTGCCGGGTCCATGGAAGTCTACTGAGCGTGGCACCCGGAGAGTCTTCAATGAGCAGTGTTATTGCCGTTGTCAAAAGCATTGTTGGTCAGGTTTTCGTCGTATCCCCAGAGGGCATCCGGCGCGTACTCATTGAAGGTGATCGCCTGTACACGGGCGATCAGTTGGACACTGGCCCTTCTGGCGCCGTCACATTGGATCTGGCCGATGGCCGCACCTTGGACCTGGGCCGCGATACCCAGTGGAGCGCCAATGCCCCGGACTCGTCCACCGATCTTGAACAGGCCACAGCCCAGGCCGCGCCGTCAGTAGAAGAGCTGCAACAAGCCATCGCCGCGGGCGTCGACCCGACGACCGCCCTGGAAGCCACCGCCGCCGGCGCAACTGCCGCAGGTACGGGTGGTGCCGCCGGTGGCGGCCACAGCTTTGTGGTGCTGGATGCCACCGCTGGTAGCGTCGACCCTACTGTCGGTTTCCCAACGGAAGGCCTTGCTGCGGCTGCCGCCACCGGTAACAACACCCTGGGTGGCGATACCACGGCCAATACGACCGCCAACGCCGTGCTCAATGCGACGATGACCCTGAGCGCCACGCCGACCCTGACCGAGGCCGGCGGCGTGTTGGTCTACACCGCGACCGTGACCCAGGCTCCGCAGACCAACCTGACCGTGACCTTGTCCAACGGCGCGGTGATCGTGATCCCGGCGGGTCAACTGACCGGCAGCGTCAACGTTCCACTCGCGCCGAATGACACGGTCTACAACGACCCAAGCCAGATCAGTGTGACCGTCACTGGCACCACCGGTGGCACTGGCATTGCCGTGACCGTGCCCACCACGCCGGCCGTGACCCAGATCACCGACACCATCGACACCACCACCGTCACCCTGACGGCGGGCAACACCGTGACCGAAGGCGGCCAGATCACCTACACCGCCACCCTGACCAACCCGGCTCAAACTCCGGTGACCGTGACCTTGAGCAATGGCTCGGTCATCACCATCGCTGCAGGCCAGACTACCGGGACCGTCAACGTCGAGACGCCGGCTAATGACGTCTACAACAACGGCAGCACCGTCAGCACTACGATTACCGGCGCAACCGGCGGTAACTTCGAAAACCTGGTCCCAAGCACTGCGCCTGCGGTCACCACGATTACCGATTCGGTGGACACCACTGGCTTGACACTGAGCGCCAGCGAATCCATCACCGAAGGCGGTTCGATTGTTTACACCGCGACGCTGACCAACCCGGCCCAGACTCCGGTGACAGTGACCTTGAGCAATGGCTCGGTCATCACCATCGCTGCAGGCCAGACTACCGGGACCGTCAACGTCGAGACGCCGGCTAATGACGTCTACAACAACGGCAGCACGGTCAGCACTACGATTACCGGCGCAACCGGTGGCAACTTCGAAAACCTGGTGCCGAGCACTGCGCCTGCGGTCACCACGATTACYGATTCGGCGGATACCACTGGCCTGACACTGACGGCCAGCGAATCCATCACCGAAGGCGGTTCGATTGTTTACACCGCAACGCTGACCAACCCGGCCCAGACGCCGGTGACCGTGACCTTGAGCAATGGCTCGGTCATCACCATCGCTGCAGGCCAGACTACCGGGACCGTCAACGTCGAGACGCCGGCTAATGACGTCTACAACAACGGCAGCACCGTCAGCACTACGATTACCGG
>NZ_JBFREY010000032.1:0-70500 GCF_052114545.1 Pseudomonas sp. KB_12
GGCAGCCGGCCTGGTTCTCCCGGTCGTACACCCGTCAGCTCTGTGGGAGCAAAGCTTGCTCGCGAGGCGGCCTGGCAGCCGGCCTGGTTCTCCCGGTCGTACACCCATCAGATCTATGGGAGCAAAGCTTGCTCGCGAGGCGGCCTAACGGCCGGCCTGGTTCTCCCGGTCGTACACCCGTCTGATCTGTGGGAGTAAAGCTTGCTCGCGAGGCGGCCTAACAGCTGGCCTATCTCTTCGGCCGTACCCGATCTTATTGTGGGAGCGAGCTTGCTCGCGATAGCGGTGTGTCAGTCAATATTTGGATTGAATGATGAATTGCAATCGCGAGCAAGCTCGCTCCCACAGGAGAAGTTCCCACAGGAGAAACGCGATCACCCAGAACCAGGTCGGCTACTAGGCCGCCTCGCGGTGGAGGTTGATCTCGGGCGCCCCGTTAACCACGATGGCCGAACGCAGGCATTGCGCAGTGGGCATCCCGGCATGGATGCCGGGATAGCCGCGCTGGGCCATGGATGGCCCTTCGCGGCGGGCCCACGGAGCAATGCCGGAGTGAGGGCACACCGAGCCTAGGCGAGGTGCCAAGTGGTGGGGCAAAAGCGTTTTGGTTACTTTTGACTGGGCCGGCTTCCGGGCTTCTCAAAAGTGACCCGCCGTCAGGGCGGAACCATTAGTCGCCGTTACCGCACCAACGGATATACACACCGCCCCCAAACGCTTGACGCACCAGTGCCTGGACCTCATCAACCGCATCCATCAGCACCGCATTCACCGCTTATTCACACCTGTACCGCTCCAGTCGCCACGGCAAAGGCGAGCATCACCAGGCTGACGCCCCAGGCCCAGAAGAACGTATAGGCGATGTGCTTGCGCAGCTCTACACCAGACAACGCCAGCGCCAGGTACACGCTGGGCACCACCGGGCTGATGGAGAATCCGGTGTTCTCACCGATCAGCATGGCCCGGGCCACGGCCTCGAGGGGGACACCCGCGGCGGCGGCCACATCCCTGATCACCGGTAGCAAGGCGAAATAGTAGGCGTCCGGTGAGAAGATCATCCCCAGCGGAACGCCGAAGAAACCGACGATCACATGCAGATATTGGGCAGAACCGGCTGGCATGATATCGATCAGTGCCAATGCCATGCCGTCGGACATCTTTGCGCCAGAGAGCACGCCCAGCAGAACGGCGGCGGCCATCATCACCAGGACCATTTGCAGCGCATCGGCCGCATGGGCCTTGAGGCGTTCGGCCTGGGCGTCCAGGGACGGGAAGTTCAAGGGCAGGGCGATGCCTAGTCCCACCATGAAACAGGCATACAAGGGAAAAATGCCGGTGAACAGGCACGCCAGGATCCCACCGGTCAGCGCCACGTTCAGCCAGTAACGCAGTTCTCGTGGGGAGAGGGCGAATTCACGGTCTTGGGGTTGCAGGCTGTCCATGTCACAGGTTGCAGCCGCGCCCAGCGACATCGGTTGGCGACGCTGGGCGCGCAAGCCCAACACGGTCGCGATAACGAGCATGCACGTCAGGCCCACCATCTGCACCGGCAGCAAGCCTAGCCACAGTTGGGTGGCATCCAGCCCCGACACAGCGGCGGCGCGGGCAGTCGTGCCACCCCAAGGGACCATATTGATCACGCCAGCCGTGGTGCCGACCAGGCACAACAGCATCGCCGGGCTCATGTTCAGGCGTTTATACAAGGGCAGCAGGGCCGGGATGGTCAGCAAGAACGTGGCGGCGCCGACGCCGTCGAGATGGACCACTGACGTCACCAAAACCGTCACCAGTGCCACGGCCAGGGGCTTGCCGCCCGTGCTGCGGATCAGCAGATTGACCAAGGGATCGAACAATCCCCGGTCACGCATGATGCCGAAGAACAGGATGGCAAACAGAAACAGTGCTGCGGTCGGGGCCACCGTGATCAGGCCGGCCTTGATGAATTCGCCGATCTGCCCGAGATTGAAACCGGCCAGCAGGCAAACGATCACGGGAAGGGTGGTGAACGCCACCACCGGGCTGATCCTGCGTAGCAATATCAATCCGATAATGGCGAGCATCATCAGGAAACCCAGGGTTGTAATCATGTTGCAGCCTCTCTTTTTATTGTTGTCGAAGGTTCGTGGGCGGTGAGTCGATCAGCCATGCGGTCCGGGCAGGCGCAAGGCCAGAAGCAGGTAACTCAGGCTCTTGCCGTGACGATCAAGACCGCAACTGCGGTTCACACCGCCCTCCAGGGCGTCCTCGAGCACGAAATTCAGCGCATTCAGGTTCGGCAGTTCATAGCGATGCACCTTGGAAGGCTGTCGCGTCGCGAATTGCTCGGCCACTCGGGCGCAGGTCAACTCCCGTAGCAGCCATGGATAGTGGGACGGATCGTGGGGGAACAGGGCGATGCTGAGAATGTTGCCCTTGTCGCCAGCACGGGCATGGGCATAGTCGGCGAGGGTGACCAGGTTCATCAGTACCACTCCAGGGTTGTATGGATTTCATCTCGCGGCAGCAGGAAGCTGCGGGTGGTAACGGTCTCGGCGAGGTGTCGCCGGACGCCACCGCCGCCCGCCGGCCCGTTGGTGTAGAGCGACTCGACCTCTGCCAGCAGGGCCTCCACCAGCTGTCGGTCGGTGTGAGTCAGGCCGATCCGCACGCGCACATCCTCCAGGGCGGGCGCCTGGGCCAGTTGCTGTTGCAGATATCGACCGGCCTGGTCGTTGAAGAGGCTGGCGACCCCGGACAGGTCGATCCAGGGCTGGACCCCGGGTGCCAACAGGTCGAAGCGCTGCAGCAGGATTTCCCGCGCCAGCGCGGCACGCGCCACGGCGCCGGGGCCTGCGTAGGATATTTCCGCCTCGCCGAACCAGAGGCCGCGCACACCCGCCAGGCCCTTGAGCGTGTCGGGACGCGGATGACCCAGCAGGCCGCTGATTTCAACACGGTCATCGCCCAAGTCCTGTACACGGGCCTGGCCCAGGTCCAGGACCACGTCCGGCGTCAGGTAGCGTCGAGGGTCGTGCACTTCGTAAAGGAGCTGCTCCTTGACGGTCTGTTCGCTGACCCGTCCGCCGCAGTGGCGGGTCTTGCCGATGATCAGGCGGCCATCCTGATGGATTTGCGCAATGGGGCAGCCGAGATTGGCCGGGTCCGGAATGTCTTTCATTCCAGGATGGGCAAAATAGCCCCCCGTGACCTGGGTGCAGCACTCCAGCAGATGGCCGGCCGTGGTGGCGATGGCCATTTTCTGCCAATCGTCGGCCGACCAACCCAACCCATGGCGGATCGCCCCCACGGCCAGCGACGGATCCGCGACCCGGCCACACAGCACGATGCCAGCGCCCTCGGCCAACGCCTGGGCGATTCCGTCGGCCCCGGTGTAGACGTTCACCGACACGGGGTGCTCCAAGGGCTCCGAGGACAGCCATTGTTCGTAACGGGGCGGTGATTCTTCCAACAGATCATCACCCAGCACGCAGGCGATTTTCAGTGCAGGGAAGCGGCCGGCCAGCGTCTGGCGCAGCCGTTGCGCGGCCGCCCTCGGATTGGCGGCGCCGCCGTTGGTGATAATCGGGATGCCAGCCTCGATGCACAGGTCCAGCATGGGCTCGAGAAAATCGAACAGGCGCGCGGAGTATCCCGCTTGTGCATCCAGGCGCTTGCGTAGTTGCGCCTCGGCCAGGGTCCGTTCAGCCAGCAGTTCCAGCATGATGTAGCGCTGGCCGCCGCGTTGTGCCAGGTCCTGGGCCAGGCGCAGGGCGGCGTCGGGTCGATCATTGGCGAAACCGGCGCCGCAGCCGACGAGAATTGTTTTTGTCATGTCGCTTTCCACTGAGGGGTGGCACTGAAGAGTGGCCCCATAGTGGAGAGGCTGGATTATTCTGTGAATTTTAAAGATAGAATCAATTGATTCATTAATTTTATGAGTGGGTCATGAACGTTTCTTTTCGTCAGCTTCGTGCCTTCATCCTTATTGCCGAGACTTCGAGCTTTACCCGCACGGCCGAACAGTTGCACCTGTCCCAGCCAGCGCTGAGCTATAGCGTCCGCAAACTGGAAGAGAGCATGGGGTTGCAGTTGCTCGCACGTAACACCCGCAGCGTCGAGCTGACGCCCGCCGGTGAGCACTTCTTGCCCCAGGCCCGGCGCATGCTCCGGGACATGAACGACGCCGTGCGCGATGCTCGCGACACCCTGAGCCTGAGCCGTGGCACGCTCCGACTGGCAGCCTTGCCGACCGCTGCGGCGTCATTCCTGCCGACCGCCATTGCTGCTTTCCAGCATGAAAACCCTGGCGTGACGGTGAGCTTGCTGGACGGCCGCGCCGGGGAAATCATGGGCTGGGTGCAGCGAGGAGAGGTGGACGCCGGCATCAGCTCGTTGCCTGACGATCTGTCCGGACTGAGCTTTGTGCGCCTGTTGGATGACAATCTGGTGTTGCTGAGCCACAAAGACCCGCAGCGTGACGGCCAGGACGACTGGAAGCGGCAACCCTATATTGCCCTCACGCCTGACACCAGCATCCGGCCCCTGGCTGACGCTGCGTTGCGCTATTTGAACATCGACCCTGTGCCGGCCTGGGAAGTGGCGCACATGAGCACGGCCACGGCCCTGGTGCGCGAAGGCTTGGGATTTTCTCTGTTGCCGGCCAGCTGCACGGCGGTGTTCAACATCGGTGAGCAGTGTGCTGTCACCACCATCGACCAGCCGGCGAAGCGCTCGATCGGCCTGTTGCAACGCAAGCCGGTGGCCCAATCACCTTCGTTGAGTCAGTTCATGCAGCATTTGCGGCAGGTGCTGCTCAGCCACGGCCACTGAGGTTGATGGAGCAATGGCTATCGCGAGCAAGCTCGCTCCCACAAGGTGGCGCGTCATGAACATCACTCGCCCCCTGTGGGAGCGAGCCTGCTCGCGAAAGCGATGGCCCGGCCACCGCGCTATTGAGTGCCAAACATCGCCGTCCAATAGATCCCGGCATCGCTTTTCGGATCGCTCGCGTATCCGGCGCCCAATTCGCGGAACTTCGGGTTCATCAGGTTGGCGCAGTGCCCCGGGCTGGCCAGCCAGCCGTCCACCACCTTGAGCGCGGTGTCCTGTCCGGCGGCGATGTTCTCGCCGATCAACTGGCCCAGATAGCCGGCCAGTTCGGCGCGGTCGCCCGGCATGCGGTTGTCGCGGTCCTTGTGGTCGAAGAAATTGTTGTTGGCCATGGCCCGGGTGTGGGTCACAGCGGCCAGGGCCAAGGTGGCGTTCCAGGCCAGCGGCGTGGTGGCGGCGAAGGTTTCGGTGCCACAGCGACGCGGCTGGGTGCGGGCACTGTTGATCAGTTTCAGCAGCTTCTGGCCCTCGGCTTGCCAATCACCCAGGCGCGCCGACAGCAGTGGGCGCGCCAGCACGATGCGCCATTCGCGGTCCAGGCGGCTGACGCCGATGTCGACGAACTGCGGGTCGAGTACTACCTGGCAGAAGCTTTCCTGGACAGCTTTCATGGCCGATTGCGCGTCGCGCGGCCCGGACAGGCTGATGGCCTGCACATTGACCATTGGGTAGGCCGCCCGCGCCAGCGCCTGCTGCAGGTCGCCGATGCCATTGGCCGACAGGATCAGCCGGGAATCCATCGCCAGCGGTGGCAACTCCAGCGAGGCCTGGCCGGCACAGCTCTGGGACTGGCTGCGGTAAAGGTTGATGGACTCGACCAGTTGTGTCTCTTCGGTGGCCGTGGCACTGGTGGCGAATACCAGGCCCAGCGACAGCACGACAAGACCCACGACGGATGAAATGGCACGCATGTAAATCTCCCTTGAGCGGACGGCGCCTATGATGCGCAATTTTTGCCCCGCTGGGGCAACGGTATTCACGCTCTTTTGAAATCCCTTTGAACGGCACCGTTGGGTAGCGTTCGGGATGATCCTCAAATAGTGGGATCAACTTTCAGGCGAATAAGTCCATTTCCGTCGTTTCAAGGCCATAAAAACCCAGATTATCAGCTCATCCAGTTCCCGCCATCGACGTTATAGGTCTGCGCCACCACGTATTCGCTCTCCGCCGAGGCGAGGAAAATCGCCATGCCGGTGAGGTCCTCCGCAGTCCCCATCCGGCCATAGGGCACCTGTTGCCCCACCTGGCGCTTCTTTTCCCCCAGCGGCAGCTTTTCGTGGCGGGCGAACAGCGCGTCCACACCGTCCCAATGCTCGCCATCCACCACGCCGGGGGCGATGGCGTTGACGTTGATCCGATGCTTGATCAGATCCAGCCCGGCGGACTGGGTGAGGCTGATCACCGCTGCCTTGGTGGCGCAATAGACACCGACCAGCGCTTCTCCACGGCGACCGGCCTGGCTGGCCATGTTGATGATCCGGCCGCCATGGCCCTGGCGGATCATCTGCCGCGCCGCCGCTTGCAGGGTGAACAGCGTGCCGGCGACGTTGATGGAAAACAGCCGCTCGTAGCTCTGGCGGGTGATTTCCACGATGGGCGCCAGGTCGAACAGCGCGGCGTTGTTGATCAGGATATCCAGCTTGCCCACCCGGGCCACCACGGCCTCGATGGCTTGGTCGATCGAAGCCTGGTCCGTCACGTCCATTTTGACCGCGTAGGCGCTATCGCCCAGTTCGGCGGCGGTGGCCTGGGCCCGCTCCAGGTCGATATCGGCGATCGCCACTGTGGCGCCCTCGTTGATATAGGCTTGGGCGAACGTCCTGCCGATACCACGGGCGGCACCGGTCACCAGGGCACTTTTTCCTTCCAGTCGTTTCATGGGGTTGTCCTTTTCGAAGTACGAAAAAAGTCCTGTGGGAGCAAGGCTTGCCCGCGATGAAGCAAATGCGGTCACTCAGAAATCGATGTGCCTGTATCGCGAGCAAGCTTTGCTCCCACAGAGGGGTAAACCTTCTAGCCGCAGGGCCGGTGCCAATCATTATTGCTTTGGATACCCGGCCCGCTTCATTTCCCGCTCGGTACTCGATTGCGCCGAGGCCAGTGCCTGTTCCACCGTGATCTGTCCGGTGAGGGCGGCCGTAAACAGCTTGCCGACGGCGGTGCCGATGGCCTGGAACTCTGGAATCGTCACGTACTGGATGCCCACATACGGCACCGGTTCGGCGGTGGGATGGGCCGGATCGGCGTTCTGCATCATTTTCAAGGTGATCGGGGCGAACGGTGCGGCGTTCAGGTAGGCGTCGCTGTAGGTGGACATGCGCGTGCCGGGCGGGACATTGCTGATACCGTCCTGCTGGGCGACCAATTGGATGTAGTCCTTGGACGTGGCCCAGGCCACGAACGCCTTGGCGGCGTCCTTGTGCCGGGAGCTGGTGGGAATCGCCAGTGACCAGGCATACAGCCAGGAAGCACCTTTATGGGTTACTTCGATGGGGGCGGCAGCGAAGCCCACACGGTCGGCGACCTTGCTTTGACTGGTGTCGGTGATGAAGGAGCCGGCGACGCTGGCATCGACCCAGATCGCACATTTACCGCTGTTGAACAGCGCCAGGGTTTCGTTGAACCCGTTGCTGGTCAGGCCCGGCGGGCCGTATTTTTTCAGCGTATCGACGTAGAACTGCGCGGCGGCCTTCCATTGCGGGCTGTCGAACTGCGGTTTCCATTGTTCATCGAACCAACGGGCACCGAAGGTGTTGGCCAGGGTGCTGAGCAGCGCCATGTTCTCGCCCCAACCGGCCTTGCCCCGCAGGCACAGGCCGTACTGGCCCTGGTCAGGTTGGTGCAACTTGGCAGCGAATTCACCGAGCTGGCTCCAGGTCGGTTGCTCGGGCATGCTCAGGCCGGCCTGTTTGAACAGGTCCGTGCGGTAATAGGTGACGGTGCTTTCGCCGTAAAAGGGCAGGGCGTAAAGCGTGTCGTTGACCGAAAGGCCTTGGCGAACGGCAGGGAAAATGTCCTCCAGGTCATACTCGGCGGGCAGGTTGGTCATCGGTTCGAGCCAGTGCTTGGCCCCCCAAAGAGGGGTTTCGTAGGTGCCGATGGTCAGCACGTCGAACTGCCCGCCCTGGGTCGCGATGTCGGTGGTCAGGCGCTGGCGCAGGACATTTTCTTCGAGTACCACCCAGTTCAACGTGATGTCCGGGTGCTCGCTCTCGAAGGTGTTCGAGAGTTTCTGCATGCGGATCATGTCGGCGTTGTTCACCGTGGCGATGGTGAGGGTCTCGGCGGCGTGTCCGGCCAGGGCAAAAGACAATCCCGCGAACATGACAAGCGCCTTGGGCACTGTTTTCATGAGCTTCTCCAGAGCTGCGCCTGGGCGCAGAATTATTATTGTTGTGGGGGCCGTGGCGTCGAGCTGGGCGGTTCGTCGCCAATGGCAGGCCGATTACAGCAGCGCCCGTGGAGGCCGACAAACGCAGGGAGGATCGTGCGCTGATACTTTTTTAACGCCCTTGAGTGCGACAGGATCGGGTTAAAAAAGTATCAGTGGCCGGTCAGGCCGAGGCTGGCGAAGCGCTGCGCACTCGGCGTAAGGTGCCCGCTATAACGATAAAAGAGGCGCGACATGCCTGATCACCGAACGCCGCTGTTCGAGCAGCGACCAGCCGAACTGGAAGTCATCCTGCCCGAGGCCGAACACAGTTTTCGCTGGTACGAACATGACTACCCGTACCCGATGGCGCGCTGGAACCATCACCCTGAATTTGAAATCCACCTGATCCGCCAGGGCAGCGGCAAACTGTTGGCGGGCGACTACATCGGTCCGTTTGGCCCTGGCCATGTGGCGATGATTGGCCCGGACTTGCCCCACGACTGGATGGGCGACCTGGCGCCGGGCGAGCACCAGCCCGGGCGTGACGTGGTCTTGCAATTCGACGGTGCAACGCTGATGACCTTGCGCCGAACCCTGCCCGAACTGGGCGATCTGCAGGGCCTGTTCGAACGCGCCCGCCGCGGCCTGGCCTTCGGCGGCAACACCGCGCGGCAGGCCGCGTACCTGCTGGAAGCCATCGGCCCGGCCCAGGGACTGGCGCGGTTGGCGCTGTTCCTGGAACTGCTGCACACCCTCAACCAAGCCCCTGGCGACGAGGTCTTGAGCCTGGCGAGCCCTTGCTACGCGCCAAGCCTCGATGCGCGCAGCTCCGAGCGCATCCATAAAGCCTTCGAATACTTGCAAGCCGAACTCACCGGCGACCTGCGCCTGTCGGTGATCGCCCGCCAATTGGACATGAGCGAGCCGGGCTTCTCGCGGTTCTTCAAGCGCATCACCGGGCACGGCTTCATTGACCTGATGCGCAAGCTGCGGGTCCAGCGTGCCTGTCGCTTGCTGCTGCAGAGCGAAATGCCGGTGACCGATATCTGTTTTGAAGTGGGCTACAACAATTTGTCCAACTTCAACCGGCATTTTCGGATAGAGATGAACCAGACCCCCAGCGAGTACCGGCGGGGCGCTTTTTCCCCTGCTTGATGGAGACGGTCATGTTGCGCATCGTGGAACAGCAAGCCAGTGCATCCCTGCGCCAGCGGATGGAAAAGGCCGGTTGCGCCTTCGATTTCCTGGTGCTTGTGCCCGAGGCGAGTGATGCCGCTACCCGTTTCAGCGACGACACCCCGCAAGCGCTGTTCAGCGAATGGCTCGACCTGCTGGGGCTCGAGGACGGCACTGATGGGGTGGTGTTGAGCTGGGTCGACAATTTCAACCTCAACTGGACGGCCAGCGACGAGTACGATCAGGCACGGGAACCCTGGAGCGATTATTTCGACGATGGCCTGGAGTGGTGGGGCGTCTGGTGCCTGAGCATCTGGAACCCGAAGCGCCGAACGCTTGCCGTACTGGCGGCGAGCACGACGGATTGAGTTGCCGTCAATACGAACCCCTGTGGGAGCGAGCTTGCTCGCGATGGCGTCAGCACAGCCAGCATCAATGTCAGCTGACCCACCGCYATCGCGAGCAAGCTCGCTCCCACAGRGGGATTTGTGATTGACCCGTTAGTCGAGGACACCCCGTTGATGCTTCTTCAACCGATAGGCGAATTGTGCCCGGCTCAGCCCCAATGAGCGGGCGGCCGCTGCCAGGTTGCCGCTGCTCAGTTGCAGGGCTTCGTTGATCAGCCGTGACTCCAGGCCGTCAATGGAGAAGTCCGAGTCCAGTTGGCTGAGGGACTGGAGCAGCGCCGGTTTTTCCGCAGCGTCGTTGGCGGCCTGGCCCATCGGCGAGAGACCGCCGTGCAGGTCCACGGAATACGCGTCCACTGGCAGTTGTTCATTGCGAAACAGGTGGACCAGGTCAATCGCCTGGCCTTCTTCGCTGGCGATCAGGCCGCGCTCGATGAGGTTCTGCAATTCCCGCACGTTGCCCGGAAAGTCATAGCGCAGCAGGACCTTCAACGCGCGCATGGTCAGGCCCATCGGGGTGCGGCCGTATTCCTGGCAAAAGCGCTTGAGGAAGGCATTGATCAGCAGCGGTATGTCATCGCGACGCTCGCGCAAGGGCGGCAGGGCGATGGGGTAGACGTTGAGCCGGTAGAACAGGTCTTCACGGAACGCGCCGTCGGCCACGGCCTTGCGCAGGTCGATGTTGGTGGCCGCCACGACCCGCACATCGACCTTGATGCCGTGGCCACCGCCGACCCGTTCGATTTCCCGTTCCTGCAAGGCGCGCAGCAACTTGCTTTGCCCGGCCAGGCTCAGGCAGGTGATCTCATCCAGGAACAACGTGCCGCCATGGGCTCGCTCGAAACGCCCGGGGCGTGAATGGGTGGCCCCGGTATAGGCCCCGCGTTCGACGCCAAACAGTTCGGCCTCGATCAGGTTGTCGGGGATGGCCGCGCAGTTGAGGGCGATGAACGGACCATCACGTCGGCGACTCAGTTGGTGCAGCTGGCGGGCGAACATCTCCTTGCCGACGCCGGATTCGCCGCTGACCAGCACGGTGGCGGGGGTCAAGGCCACCCGTTGCAGGGCCTGGGTCGCGGCGTTGAAGGCGGCGCTGGCACCAATCAGCGGCTGTTCGCTGTCCGGCAGCGGGGCGGTGCCGGCAACGCTGTCGGACTGGCTGTCGGTGCGCGCGACGACTGCTGGCGGTGAGGCGTTGAGGTAATTGAGGTCCTGCTCGACATCGCCCCATTGCTCGGCGGTCTTGCCGACGACACGGCAGCGTTCATGCCCCATGCCTCGGCATTCCACTTCGCGGAAGATCACCAGTTGCCCGAACAATCCGCTGACGAAACCGATGGCGTAGCCCAGTTCGGTCCAGCACACCGGATCCTGCCCGGTGCCATAGGCGGCGACATGCTCGTCGGCTTCACAGGAGTGGTGCCAGAGAAATTCCCCTTCATAGAACCCGGAGTCGGCATCGAACTTGAAATGCAGCGGCTCGACCTTGGTCATGCCTTCAAGGGTGTGCAGATGCGTGCCGGCGCGGAATACCGCCGCGGCATCGGCGTGGGGCCAGCGTTCGCGAATCAGCCGGGCATCGCGGGCACCGGAGGAATAGCCGGTGCGGGTGAGCATCCCACGGGCCTGTTCAAGCCCCTGGCGTTCGATGATTTCCCGGCGCAACGCACCGAAGGATGAACTGTGCAGCAGCAACATGCGCTGGTCGTTGAGCCAGATACGGCCGTCGTCGGGGGAGAAAAACAGGCACGCGGTGAGTTCTGCCGTCGTGGGCGAACTGCTGTCGGTCAGCTCGTTGCTGTCACCCCGTGGACGGAAGTGCTCGGTGGCGATCCGGTGATCCGGCAATTGGCAGTGGGGATTATTCATTGTTATGCCCCTGATGGCGGGTGATCGAAATGATCATCTGGCGAGATAGTTATTAAGCATAACTTTATCAAATGAACAAGCGGCAGCTGGCCAACGGCCACGTCGGCAGAGGCTGCCTGAGCCTTGTACTCGATGCAGAGTATTGATCCAGAGCCCTGCGCCAGGTTTATCAAGGTCCGCAGGCAAAACCGGCACAGCGCTTGCTCAAGCACTAGCACGGCGTTTGCGTCGATACCTTCCAGGTGCGGCAAACGATGACAACAACAAAGAGCCGGGAGTGTTAAATGTCTGCATCCAAAAGCCACCTGTTGTCCCAGGTGATCGAGTCGGAATGTGTCTTCAACGGTGACTGGGTGCCTGCGTCGGGTCCGCTGCAATCGATCATTGAACCGGCCACCGGTGAGCGGCTGATGCGCTGTGCCACGGCCGACTCCGCCGACATTGCCAAGGCCAGCCGCGACGCAGCCCTGGCGCAGCCGGGGTGGGCGGCGCTGGGCCCGCGGCAGCGCGCGGCGATCTTCCGCAAGGCCGCCGACGTGGCTGAGCAGTCCTTCGAAGAACTGGCGCTGTACGTGGCTCGGGAGACCGGCGCCGCGCTGTTCAAGGGCCAACATGAAGTGCGCGAAGCCATCGTGCTGTTGCATCAGGCCGCCGGCCTGCTGTCCCAGGCCCATGGGGTGGTCCTGCCTAGCGAGGCGGGGCGCCTGTCCTATGCGCGGCGCCAGCCCCATGGTGTGGTCGGCGTGATTTCGCCCTTCAACTTTCCCCTGGTGCTGTCCATGCGCTCCGTTGCGCCAGCCCTGGCGGCGGGCAACGCCGTGGTGCTCAAGCCGGATCCGCAGACCCCGGTGAGCGGTGGTTTCCTCATTGCCCGGTTGTTCGAGGTGGCAGGGCTGCCCAAGGGCTTGTTGCAAGTGTTGCCCGGCGCGGCGGATGCCGGTGAGGCGCTGTGCCGCGACCCTAACGTGCGCATGATCGCCTTTACCGGTTCCACTGGTGCCGGTCGCAAGGTCGCTGAAGTCGCCGGGCGCAACCTGAAGAAGGTCGCGCTGGAGTTGGGTGGCAAGAACCCGCTGATCATTCTTGAAGACGCCGATCTCGACCTCGCCGCCCGCAACGCGGCCTGGGGCGCCTGGCTGCATCAAGGGCAGATCTGCATGGCCACCGGGTTGATCCTCGCCCATGAATCCATCGCTGAAGAACTGACCCGCAAACTGGCGGAAAAAGCCCGGGCCTTGACGGTAGGCAACGCCGCCCAGGGCGAAGCCGCGTTGGGGCCGCTGATCAATCAGCGGCAACTGAAACGGGTGCATGACATCGTCAGTGACTCCGTGCGCGCCGGGGCTAGGCTGGAGGCAGGCGGCGAGCACGATCGACTGTTCTACCAGGCCACCGTGCTCAGCGGCGTGAAACCGGGCATGCGGGCCTTCGACGAGGAGGTCTTCGGGCCCGTGGCAACGGTGGTCAGCTTCGCCACCGATGATGAAGCTGTCGAGTTGGCCAACCGCACCGAGTACGGTTTGGCGGCGGCGATCATTTCGCCGTCGGTGGGCCGGGCCATGGCCATCGGTGAGCGGTTGCAGTGCGGCATGTTGCACATCAATGACCAGACCGTCGCTGATGAGTGCATCAACCCGTTCGGCGGGCGCGGCGCCTCGGGCAATGGCGGCAGCGTCGGCGGCCCGGCGGACTGGGACGAATACACCCAATGGCAGTGGGTGACGGTCAAGGACAAGGCGCCGGTCTATCCTTTCTGACAGGCAGGTTTACAGGGCCTGATGAGCTGAGGGCCCTGCGAGTACACAAAAATAATAAGAGGACTCAACATGAAACTCGACAACAAGATTGTGCTGGTCACCGGTGTCTCGTCAGGCATTGGTGCTGCCACGGCAAGCCTGCTGCGCAGTCATGGCGCCCACGTGATTGGCGTCGACCTCAAGGCGCCGCACATGACCCTGGACGGTTTTGTACAGGGCGATTTGAGTAGCGCCGAAAACATCGAACGGTTGCTGCCGCAGCTACCCGCACGGCTCGACAGCCTGTGCAACATCGCCGGGGTGCCGGGCACCGCAAACCCGCAATTGCTGGCGCGGGTCAACTACCTCGGGTTGCGCCACTTGAGCCGTGCGCTGCTGCCGCGCATCAACGCTGGCGGCAGCATCGTCAATATCGCCTCGATCCTCGGCGCCGAATGGCCGTTGCGCCTGGAACAGCACAAGGCGCTGGCGCGCATCGAAGATTTTACCGCCGCGCAAGCCTGGCTGGCCGACCACCGGGTGCCGGACCAGACCTGCTACCAGTACTTCAAGGAAGCCTTGATCGTCTGGACCTATCTGCAGGCCCAACCCTGGTTTCTTGAGCATTCGGTGCGCATGAACAGTGTTGCGCCAGGCCCGGTGTTCACGCCCATCCTCGACGACTTCGTGAGCATGCTCGGCGAGGCCCGGACCCAGGCCGATGCCCATCGCATGAAACGTCCCGCTTACGCCGATGAGGTGGCGGCGGTGATCGCTTTCCTGTGTGCCGACGAGTCGCGCTGGATCAACGGCGTCAACCTGCCGGTCGATGGTGGATTGGCCTCCACCTACATCTGAATGCGCATCCGTAGAACGCGGTGCAAGCCGCTACCCGAGCGTGTTGGCTGCAAAGCCATGCCAAAAAATAACAATAATGAGAAGCGTCCATGGATAACCTCAAAGATTGCTTTGGTTTCAAGCATTGCGCCCTGTTCCTGGCGTTATGCAGCACCGGTGTGATGGTCGAAAGGGTCCAGGCCATGCAAATGGACCTGGGTGACTCCGACTGGAAACTGCGCTGGGACAACACCATCAAGTACAGCCAGGCCTGGCGCCTGCATGGGCAGGACAGTCGCTTGGTCAACGCGCCAACCGCCAACGGCCTGTACCCCTCGATCCAGAGCCAGGGCGACAAGAATTTCAGCAGTGGCCTGGTCTCCAACCGCCTGGACCTGTTTTCCGAAATGGACCTGAGCCGGCAAAACTATGGGCTGCGCGTGAGCGGCGCAGCCTGGTACGACGATATCTACAACCAGGACACCGACAGCAGCGAGCAACCGCATTTCCTCAGTGAAACCCGCAAGCTCCATGGTCGCGACGCGGAAATTCTCGATGCCTTCGTGTTCTTGCGCGGGGATCTGGGTGAAGACTCCCAGGGCGTGGCGCGCCTGGGCCGACACAGCCTGATCTATGGGGAAAGCCTGTTCTACGGTGGCAACGGCATTGCCAATGCCCAGGGCCCGACCGACGTCGTCAAGTTGCTCAGCGTGCCGGGGACTCAGTTCAAGGAGATCCTGCGCCCGGTCAATCAGATCTCCGGGCAGTTGCAGATCAACCCGCAACTGTCGGTGGGCGCTTACTATCAGTTTGAGTGGGAGCGTTCCAATCTGCCCGGCGCCGGCAGCTACCTGAGCGACGTCGATGCCATCGGCTACGGCAGTGGCCCTCTGCGCGAAGTGTTCGGCAACGACACGGTCAATGGCGGCGATTTGAAACCGCGCAATTCGGGGCAGGGCGGCATGCAGATCCGGTTCAAGCCAACCGGCACCGAGCTGGAGCTGGGTTTCTACGCGGCCCAGTATCACGATAAAGCGCCGATCGGGCTGTACGCGTACCTGGACGGTCCGGCGTCTGCGGCCACTGGCTTGCCGATCCTGGGTTCCTATCGCCAGGTCTACGCCGAAGACATCAAGACTGCCGGCGTCAGCTTCTCCACGGCCTACGGTCCGTTCAACTTTGCCGGTGAAACGTCGGTGCGCTGGAACGCGCCGCTGGTGAGTAATCTGCAAGTAGTGACCCCCGGCATGGTGGCCGATGGTGGCGACAATGAGTTGTTCGCCAGGGGCAAGACCGCCCACGCCAACCTGTCGGCGATCTACCTGTTATCGCCCACCGCGTTCTGGGACGGCGGATCGGCCCTGGCCGAACTGGCCTGGAACCGCACCCTGAGCGTGACCAAGAACGCTGCCGCGCTGGACTCCAACACCACCCGCGATGCCACCGCGCTGCGGGTACTGATCGAGCCGGCGTACTTCCAGATTGTCGACGGAATCGACCTGACCGTGCCGATCGGCATGGGTGTGGTACTCGACGGGCGCTCATCGGCGGTCAACAAATCCGGCTTCGGCAACACCCATTCCGGTGACTGGAGTGTCGGGCTCAAAGCCACCTATCTGCAACGCTGGGATGTCGGCCTCAACTACGTGAACTTCTTCGGCGCACCGAAAGCCGGGCTGCGCGAGGACGGCAATTTCAGTTACGGACAGTCGTTGGCCGACCGCGACTTCGTCTCGCTCTACGTGAAAACCTCATTCTAATAAGGTGGATTCGCCATGCAGAACACAACATTCCTGAACACCTGCGTCCTGACCCTGGCCCTTGCCGGCATGGGATTGGCGCAGGCGGCGGTGTCGCCTGAACAGGCCGCGCGCTTGAAAACCGATCTGACCCCCCTGGGTGGCGAGCGCGCCGGCAATGCCGATGGCAGTATCCCGGCTTGGCAGGGTGGTTATACCCAGGTCACGCCTGGCTACAAACCGGGCGACAAGCGCCCCGATCCATTCGCTGGCGAGAAGCCGCTGTATTCGATCAAAGCCTCGAACATGGAGCAGTACGCCGGCGAATTGGCCGAAGGGACCAAGCTGCTGTTGAAGAAATACCCGGGCTATCGCCTGGACGTGTACCCGACCCATCGCTCGGCCGCCGCTCCGCAATGGGTGTATGACAACACCAGCAAGAACGCCACCCGCGCCGCGCTGGACGTGGACAGCGAGAAGGTCTCCAACGCCTACGGCGGCATTCCGTTCCCGATCCCGGAAAACGGTGCGCAAGTGCTGTGGAATTATCGGTTGTCCTGGCAGGGCGGCGACACCATCAGCGCGCCTTTCGATACCTGGCTGATGACCGCCGGTGGCAAGAAAGTCCAGGCGACCCGGGCCCAGTTCTCCTATCAGTTTCCCTACTACTTCGAAGGCGGCAGCCTGGAAAACTATGCGGGCAAGTACCAGGTGGGCAAGCTGTTGACTGAGTTGCCGTCATCCAAGGCCGGCGAGGGCCTGATGACCCATTGGGACATGGACCCGGCCAATCGGGCGGCCTGGCAGTATCTGGTCGGCCAGCGCCGGGTTCGCCGGGCGCCAAACATTGCCTATGACACGCCGGACTTCGTGACCTCTGGCGTCGGCCTGTTCGACGAAGCATTCATGCTGTTCGGGCCTACCGATCGCTATGACCTCAAGCTGGTGGGCAAGAAAGAGCTGATCGTCGGCTACAACAATAACCGCGCCGCGCTGGCCAAGAGCGACGACCTGGTCAAGGAAAACTTCCTCAATCCTGATCTGGTGCGTTGGGAGAAGCACCGTGTCTGGGTGGTCGAGGCCACGCTCAAATCCGGCAAGCGCCATGTCGTGCCGCGTCGGACCTACTACGTCGACGAAGACTCCTGGCAGATCCTGATGGCCGACGGTTATGACGCCCAGGGCAAACTCGGCCGGCAGATGTATTCACTGACGCTGCTGGCGCCGGATATGCCGGTCCTCACCGCACAGGTCATGTGGGGCAGCTACAACCTCGACACCGGGGCCTACTTCCTCAACGCATCGAGCAATGACCTGGCGGTTCAGTACCAGAAGATCGCGAGACCTTCGGCGTCCTATTTCACGCCGGATGCCATGGCCAACGAAAACATGCGTTGAACCTGTGGCGACCGTGGCGAGGAGGAGGTTCGCCGCGGTCGCTTACGATTTTCCAGGCGGAATAACGATATGAACGTTGAAAAATTTTTTGCGCGCCGCAGTCCGCTATGGGGTGTTTGCGCCTTGGTGGGGAGCCTGTTGGTGAGCGTGCCCTTGGTTGCACAGGCCACGACATTGGCCGTGCTGCAACAGCCGGCATTGCCGACCGCCAAGGCGCAGCGCTCGGTGTTGCTCGGGCTGGCCCGGGCCGGCGAGCGTCTGGTGGCGGTCGGTGAGCGCGGGATCGTGCTGCTCTCCGATGACGCTGGAGTCAATTGGCGCCAGGCCAAGGTGCCGGTCAGCGTCAGCCTGACGGCGGTGCAATTCGTCGATGCCGAGCAGGGCTGGGCGGTCGGTCATCTGGGCGTGGTGCTGCACACCCAGGACGGCGGGGAAACCTGGCAGAAGCAACTCGACGGTCAGCGTGCCATCGCCTCGGCGGTGCAGTTCGCTGAGCGCGATGTCAATCAACCCGACGGTGCCAGCCACTTGGCGCAGGCACGGCGCATGCTCGATGACGGACCGGATAAACCGTTTCTCGACCTGTACTTCAGTGACCGGCTGCACGGCTACGTCGTGGGCGCCTACAACCAGATCTTCCGTACCGACGACGGCGGGCTGAGCTGGCAGCCGTGGATGCGGCATGTGGACAATCCGCAGGGCTTGAATTTGTACGGCATCCGCGCCTTGGGCAACGATCTGTGGCTGGTGGGGGAGCGCGGTTTGCTGTTGCGTTCGACCGACGCCGGGCAGTCATTCCAGGCCTTGAAGTCGCCGTATGAGGGCAGTTTCTTCGGTTTGCTCGGCACCCGCGACGGGGCCTTGGTGGTCTATGGCTTGCGCGGCAACGCCTGGTGGTCCGGGGATCGTGGCAACACTTGGCGACGCCTTGACACCGGTATCGAGTCGACACTGGCGAGCGCCCTCCAACTGCGCGACGGCGGCCTGTTGTTGGCCAGCCAGAGTGGTGAACTTTTATTCAGCCATGACCAGGGGCGAAGCTTTGACAAGCGTCAGAGCCGCAGCGGCGGGACGCTCGCTGCCGTGCAACAGGCGGTCGACGGCAGCCTGACCAGCGTCGGTTTGTCCGGTGTCGCCGCTGACCAGGATCCACGGGCCGCGGGTAAACCTTGAAACTTCACGGTGTAGCGCTATCGGGCCAAGGCTCGTGCAACAGGAGTCAAACTTGAAAGACGACAGAACCCAAACCGTGATCGGCCGCCAGGAAGACTTCGACCGGGCGTCAGGCAACTTTGCTGAGCGGGCGATCTTCAACCATCGACCGCTGGTGATCCTGCTGTGTCTGTTGGTGACGTTGGTGCTCGGTTGGCAAGCCACGCGCATCGGCATCAATGCCAGCTACGAGAAGACCATCCCCACCGGGCATCCCTATGTCGCCAATTTCCTGGAGAATCGCAAGGAACTGAGCGGCCTGGGCAACTCGCTGCGCATCGCCGTGGAGGTCAAGCAGGGGAGTATTTTCACCAAGGACTACCTCGACACCCTGGCCAGGCTCAACGATGAGCTCTATCTGCTGCCGGGCGTCGACCGCCCCTACATGAAATCGTTATGGACCCCGACCACGCGCTGGACCGCCGTGACCGAAGACGGGCTCGACGGCGGCACGGTGATCCCCGACGACTACGATGGCTCGGCCACCAGCCTCGAGCAGGTGCGGACCAACGTGGCCCGCTCCGGGGAAGTCGGGCAATTGGTCGCCGGCAACTTCAAGTCCAGCGTGATCTTCGTGCCGTTGCTGGAAATCAATCCGCAGACGGGCAAGGCGCTGGACTATGGCGAGTTCTCCCGGCAACTGGAGGCGCTGCGAGACAAGTACCAGAGCGATGACCTGCGGATTCATGTCACCGGCTTTACCAAGATCGTCGGCGACCTGATCGAGGGCATGACCCAGGTATTGCTGTTTTTCGTGGTGGCGGTGCTGGTGACTGTATTGGTGCTGTTTGGCTACACCCGTTGCGCGCGAAGCACCTTGGTGGTGGTGATCTGTTCACTGGCGGCGGTGCTTTGGCAACTGGGGCTGCTAGCGCTGCTCGGTTATGAACTGGACCCTTACTCGGCCTTGGTGCCGTTCCTGGTGTTCGCCATTGGCATGAGCCATGGCGCGCAGAAGATGAACGGCATCATGCAGGACATCGGCCGTGGCACCCACCGGGTGGTCGCCGCGCGCTATACCTTCCGCCGCCTGTTCGCCGCCGGTATCACCGCTTTGCTCTGTGATGCGGTGGGCTTCGCGGTGTTGCTGCTGATCAACATTCGGGTGATCCAGGACCTGGCAATCACCGCCAGCCTCGGGGTGGCGGTGCTGATTTTCACCAACCTGATCCTGCTGCCGATCCTGCTCAGCTATATCGGCGTCAGCCCGGCGGCGGCGCAACGCAGCCTGAGTGCGGAAACGACCGAGCAACAGGCGCAGATCAAGCATCCCCTGTGGCGTGTGCTCGATTTGTTCACCCAACGGCGCTGGGCCACGGGCGCCATGTTGACTGGCTTGCTGTTGGCCGCGTTTGGTTTTGCCGTGAGCCTGCACCTGAAAATCGGCGACCTGGACCCTGGCGCTCCAGAGTTGCGTGCCGACTCGCGGTACAACCGCGATGCGTTGTTCATGACCCAGAACTATGCGGCCAGCTCGGATATTTTCGTGGTCATGATCAAGACCCCCGAGGATCAATGCACCCGTTACGCCAGCCTGTCCGCGGTAGACGCGCTGGCCTGGCAACTGGAGCAATTGCCCGGCGTGGAATCGACCACCTCGATGGCCGCGCTGAGCAAGATCGCCACGGCCGGGTATAACGAAGGCAACTTCAAATGGTATGAACTGATCCCCAATGACGGCGCACTGGGTGCCGTGCAAACCCGTGCCCCGCGAGAACTGTTCAATCAGGGCTGCTCGATGCTGTCGCTGTACGTTTACCTGGCCGATCACAAGGCTGACACCTTGAACCGGGTGGTGGAGGCCAGTGAGCAGTTTATTGCCGGGCACCAGATGCCAGAGGTCAAGTTCATGCTCGCGGCCGGCAGTGCGGGGATCGAAGCGGCGACCAATATCGTGGTGAAGAAGTCCATGCGCGAGATGCTGTTCTGGGTCTATGGCGCAGTCAGTCTGCTGTGCCTGGTGACCTTCCGCAGCTGGCGCGCGACCCTGTGCGCGATGCTGCCGCTGATGCTCACCTCGATCCTGTGCGAGGCGCTGATGGTGGGGCTGGGCATGGGGGTGAAAGTCGCGACACTGCCGGTCATCGCACTGGGCGTGGGCATCGGGGTCGATTATGCGCTCTATGTGTTGAGCGTGATCCTGGCGCGAATGCGGGCAGGTGATACCTTGGCCCAGGCGTATTACCAGGCACTTTTGTTCACCGGCAAAGTGGTGTTGTTGACGGGTATGACTTTGGCTGTGGCGGTGTCGACCTGGGCCTTTTCGCCGATCAAGTTTCAGGCTGATATGGGGATTTTGCTGGCCTTCATGTTTTTGGTGAACATGCTGGGGGCCTTGATCTTGCTGCCGGCGTTGGCTTGGTTGCTGTTGCCGCAGAGGGTGTTTTTAAAAAAGCCTGAGTTGAGTCGGCAGGGGCGGTTGGTTCGGGGCTGAGGGCTTTTGGGGTGAATATCCGTTATTTAGGTAACGGCTACTTATGGTTCCGCTCTTACAGCGGGTCACTTTTGGAAAAGCGCCAAAAGTAACCAAAAGCGCTTTGCCCCACCACTCGGTGCCTCGCCTAGGCTCGGCATGCCTGAACGAAGGCATTGCTCCGTGGGCCGCCGCGAAGGGCCATCCATGGCCCAGCGCGGCTAACCCTGCATCCATGCCGGGTTGCCCACTGCGCAATACCTTCGTTCAGCCAGCGTGGTTAACGGGGCGTCCCAGATCAAGATCAAGATCAAGATCAAGATCAAGATCAAGATCAAAAGCGAGGCGGTCTGGCGGGTTTCTCCTGTGGGAGCGAGCTTGCTCGCGATGGCGGTGTGTCAGTTTTTGGTGATGTTGAATGTGCCGGCCTCATCGCGAGCAAGCTCGCTCCCACAGGGTGTTGTGAACACATCACCATCCCCAGAACTGCAGCCACCAGCCATAACCCACCAGGCTACTGGCCAAGACCAGGCATGCCATGGCTGGCAATCGTTGGGTCGATGGAGCCTGCGTCTGCTGCAGGCGTTTGTAGCCCAGCCATAAACTCCAGGCTATCGCCGCTATCAGCAATACGGCCCGAGCCGGTTGTACCCATTCCAGCAGCAGTCCTTCATAGCGCAGCAGTTTGACCGTGGTGGCCGACAAGCCGAGGAACAACCCTGCACCGCCAAGGGGTGTCAGGGTGATGGCTAAGGGCGGATATTGTGTGCTGTCACCCGAGAGGCGTGCCGCCAGGCGCATCAGCAGCATCAGCGAAGTGCCTATCACCAGTGCACTCATGGCCAGGTACGCGACGATGCAAAAACCATCGAGCCAACTGAAACTGTCATTGAGTTGCGGATAGTGCGTCAACAGCCACCAGGGCGCGTTGTCCTGGAGTGCCCAGAGCCAATCATGACTGACCAGCCATTGGGCCAGGCTTTGCTTGAGGTCGATGAACCAGGGGCTGACAGTCCACTGGAAGGCGCCCATGGCCAGGCCGATGACACCGAACAACAGCAAGCGAACATCCCAGGGCGAGAGGGTGTCAGCCGTCGAGTGCAGGATTTCCTCGCTGCTGGAGCGGGCAATCAGCCGTACCGCATCGCGCTGGCCGCTGCAGCGACCACAGGCGTGGCAATCGGCGGCGCCACGCATGCGGCGGATGTCCAGCAAGGGCGCGCAGTTGGGAGGAGGGCGACGCGGTGCCGGGTTTTCCAGCCAGCGTTGTTCGTTCACCTGAAAGTGCACAGGCGCCAAGCGAGCAAGCAGCGAGAAGACGCCACTGACTGGGCACAGGTAACGGCACCACACCCGCTTGCCCCGGGCGAACAACAGGCCGACGATCACCGCGGCGACGGTCGAGCCGCCCAGGATCAGCAACGCCGCCTGGGCGTAGTCGTAGACGCTGATCAGTTGACCGTAGAGGGTGGTCAGGCAGAACGCCAAGGTCGGCCAGCCAGCCCAGCGCAATCCGCGCGGCACCCCGAAGCCTTTGCCGTACTGGCTGGCCCATTCGCTCAAGGCGCCTTCCGGGCACAGCACGCCACACCAGAGTCGCCCGAACAACACGATCGACAGCAACACGAACGGCCACCACAGGCCCCAGAACAGAAACTGCGCCAGCAGCGTGAGATTATCGAACAGGCGTGCCTGGGCGCTGGGCAATGGCAGCAGGGCCGGCACCACCAGCAGCACCGCGTAGAACAGCACCACCGCCCATTGCACGGCACGAATGGTTGCACCGTGGCGCCGCATGCCGTCGCCCAGGCGTTGGAGCCAGGGGTTCAGGTCGGGCATGGCAGGTTTTCCGTCTTGCGCGGCCGCAGCCAGCCCGCGACGACGGCCCAATAGCCCAGCCACACCAGCAGCGTCATCGCACTCGGGCTGGCCCGATAGCCGGTGAAGTCCGCCAGGAACCCGCCCAAACCATGGCCGTCGTCGAGTATTGGGCTGCTGTCCCACAGCGCGTCGCCAATGCCGCGATACACCGCCTCGGGCCAATCCATCGCGAGCATTTGGCCGCCGACCCGCTCGACGCCGCTGACCAGCAACGCTGCCCCCAACAGCAGCAGGATCGCTTCGCTGATGGCAAAGAAACGCGGCCATGAGATGAACCGGCGACTGCTGTGCAGCAAGGAGACGGTCAGCAGCGACAGCACCAGCCCGGCCAGCGCGCCCACAGCGAACAAGCCCAGTTGCGGCCCTTGCAGACGCGCACCGGCACCATACAGGAACACCACGGTTTCACTGCCTTCGCGGCTGACCGCCAGCAGCGCCAGCACCAACAGCCCCAGGCCGCCCTGGCGGCTCAGGCGCTGGTCGGCGTGGCGTGTCAGGTCATGTTTGAGCGTCCTCGCGTTTCGATGCATCCAGCCGACCATCTGCACGATCAGCAGGCTGGCGACCAGCGCCAGCGACGCCTGGAACCATTCATTGGCCGTCCCGCTCATGGCCTCGCCGGCCAGCAGGATCAGGCCGGCCAGCACGCCCGAAAGCAGCAGGCCCAGCGCCGCGCCGGTCCATACATAGCGCAGCAGTTGGCTGGCCTGTTGTTGCCGGCTGACCCAGGCCTGGAGAATCCCGATCACCAACAACGCCTCGACGCTTTCGCGCCAGACAATAAACATCGATTGAGTCATGCAAACGCCTCCTGCTGACCGATTACTGGGCGAGAATCCCGCCCTCGGGCAGTTGCGGATTGAATTCGTCGAAAAACGGATAGCGCCCGGGGCGCAACGGGTGGATGACCACGAAGGTCGTGACGCCGGGCGAGAGCACTTTCTCGACGCGCAAAGGCGTGCTTTCGAACTCCGCCGGGCCCTGGCCGATGTTTTTCAGCACGATCTTGAACCGTTGCCCGGCCGGCACTTCCAGTTGCGAGGGCGTGAAATGCCCGTCGCGTATGCTCAGTTCGTAAGTCGGCAATTCGGCTTGGGCGATCGAGGGCAGCAGCAAACCGGCCAGCGTCAACCAGGCCAGGTGTCGATGAGGCGCGACGTGCCGTGGGCAGGATGAGCGGCGCATGCTCAGTACCCGCCTTTTTTACCGATCCCGGCGTAGACGAATTCGTAATGCAGTTCGCAGCGTTCGAACCATGGCGCCACGCCGGTTTCCTTGTCGGTATGACGGCCGAGCAAGCCATGGCCGCCAGGCGGCAGGAGGGTGAACGTCAGTTGATATTTGCCAGGGCCGAGCAGCTTGACGTTGTCGCCATAGTGCGGCCCGTCGTTGGCGACCATGGCGTGGAAGTCACCCTTGAGCTCGGTGTCGTTGCCTTGTTTCTTCAGTTGGAACGACACATTGAGGTAGGGCACGAAACTGCCTTCCTGGAAGCCCTGCTTATTGTCCGCCGTGGCGCGGATATCGGCTTCCAGATGCACGTCGGAATCGGCCGTGGCTCGCATCATCCCGGCCGGGGCCATTTCAATCGGCTGCAAATACACCGCACCGACCTCCAGTCCTGGGCACAGTTGCGGTTCGCCGATGGGGTATTCCTTGGCCTGGGCCAGCGGTGCGAGAAACAGCAGGGCCAGAGGCAGAGTTGCAAGTGTGCGCATGATGACTTCCTGGTTGGCTAAATAATGGCGCCGAGTCTAGGAAGCTTTGCTGCGAATAGTAATGATTCTTGTCAATTTTTAGCGCGAATTTTCCCACAACGAATGCCGACTCGTTCCTGCACGGTTGTTCTTGATCGGGATCAAGGGGCACGGCGCCCCGACGCGGTAGGGTGCGGGTACACCCATCAGTTATACGGGGTCGTCATGGCAAAGCCCTTTCCCATCAGTCCCAAACATCCCGAGCGTATTTGCTGGGGGTGTGATCGTTACTGTCCGACCAGTGCGCTGGCCTGCGGCAACGGTGCCGATCGAACGATGCACCCGGCCGAGATGATCGGAGAGGATTGGTACCTGCACGGGGATTGGGGGTTGGAGCTGGTCGATATTACCGCCAAGGTCATCGATCCAAGCGCCACTCACTTGAAGGTGTAGGAGCTGTCGAGTGCAACGAGGCTGCGATCTTCCCAAAGACACTTGAATCTCAAGCGAAAGATCAAAAGATCGCAGGCTTCGCCAGCTCCTACAGAACCGAGCGGGAGCAAGCTCCCTCGCCACAATGGATCACACGCGCCTTAGAGCTTCGGCAACTGCCCGATCCGCCCCATCATCTCGGTCACGATCTGCAAGTCCAACAGGAACTGCTCGACCGTCTTGAACTCGTTGTCATTGTGACCGGTGTACTTGACGTCGGGCATGGCCAGGCCGAACTGCACGCCATTGGGCAAGTCATGAACCGACGTGGCGCCGGCAGAGGTGCCGTACTTGTGTTCCATGCCCAGGTTTTCACTTGCCACGGCCAACAGTGCCTTGACCCATTCGCCCTCAGGGTTGCGGTACATCGGCTCGTCAATGGAATAGTCGAAGGCCACCGCAACGTGGGACTTCTTGCTCCAGGCGGCCAGTTTGTCGGCGATTTCAGTCTTGAGGGCTTCTGTGCTCTTGCCCACTGGCACCCGCAGGTTGACCGCCAACTTGAAGGTTTTCTCATCCATGCCGACGTAGGTCAGGGACGCGGTCAGCGGGCCCATGAAAGCATCGGAAAAACCAATTCCCAGTTTGCTGCCCAGATAGTCCAGGCCCCAGTTGTCGGCGGCATAGCGGGCGGCGTCGGTGATGTGGTTGCGTTTGAGCGCGACCTTGCCGTCCAGGCTGTTGATGAAGTCCAGCATCCTTGCCACCGGGTTGACGCCTGACTCGGGTTCGGAGGAGTGGGCGGACACGCCAGTGAAGGTCAGTTGGACGTCCTTGCCGACGACCTGGCTGGCCACCTCGAAGTTACCGCCATTGCGCTTGGCATAGTCGTTGCCGGCCTTGAGCAGGCTGGCGGCCAGTTCGGCGGGCTTGTCGCTGGCGAAGGTGGCAACGGACGTCGACGGAATCTGATTGGTCGCCAGGCCGCCCGTCAGCGCGGTCATTTCTGCCCCCTTGCCCTGTGCAGCGCGCCGGGCGAAGTTCGCCATGACGGTGCCATAGCCTTTCTCGGCAATCACTACGGGGTAGCCGCCATCCAGCGCCAGGTTGTAGTTGGGCGTCGGGTTGCGTTCGAAATAATAGGGGATGGCGTCGCCAGTGGTTTCCTCGGTGGTGTCGACCAGCAGCTTGAAGTTGCGCGCCAGCGGCAGTTTCTCTTCCTTGATGATTTTCATGGCATAGAGCGCGACCACGATGCCGTTCTTGTCGTCCTCGGTACCGCGGCCATACATGCGGTCGCCCACCAGGGTGACCTTGAACGGGTCGAGGCGGGTGCCATCTTTCAACACCCAGTTTTCCGGCGTTACCGGCACCACGTCGGCATGGGCGTGAATGCCGACGACTTCGTCGCCGCTGCCTTCGAGGGAAATCTCGTAGACGCGGTTGTCGACATTGCGGAAGTTGAGGTTGAACGCCTCGGCCAGGCTTTTGATCTTGTCGGCTATCTTGAGGAATTCCGGGTTCTCGTGCTGGGCGACGCCGTCCTTGCGAAAAGTCGGGATGGCGACCAGTTCCTTCAGCGTCTGGGTGGCCGCCTGGCCGTATTTCACTCGGGCATAGAGGCCCAGCAGGCGATGGATTTCATTCTGCTGTTCAGCTGAAAGGGTTTTGTTGCCTTGGAACGCGCTGATGGCCGGGCCGAGGTTGGCGGTTTTGCCCAGGTCGCTCTTGGCCACGTCGGCCAGGAACTGCCTGAAATCGGTGACTGAGGTGTTGGAGAAGGTTTTGACGATGGCTGCGCCCTGTTGGGCGGTGATGTTGGCGAATGCTGGTGTGGTGATCGAAGCGAGGCTGGACAACAGCAGGGTGGTCACGGCCAGGTGTTTGAGCGAGAAGTCCATTGCTGGGCATTCCTTTGCAGGCGGTAGGAGGGAAGTGTCTGATTTGATGACACAAACGCTTGCAACCTAACACCGCGAGGAAGTGGTGGGGGAGTCCTGTAGGAAAATCTGTCGCACAGCGAAGCAAAAACGGCGCAGAAATGAAAAATGGCGCAGGGCCATCAACCACCTGATATTCAACATCAATGCAAGCAGGCCCACCGCTATCGCGAGCAAGCTCGCTCCCTCAGGGGATCAGTGGCGGGCCCAAGTGCCGTGAACACCCGCAACCCACTGTGGGAGCGAGCTTGCTCGCGAAGGCGGCGATACATTCAACATCAATGCAGGCAGGCCTACCGCTATCGCGAGCAAGCTCGCTCCCTCAGGTGCGCATTGCTCAATGCGGCGCGCGGGGGATCGTCTTGAGCAGGTCTTCAGGGCTGATGTGGCCGACCACGGGCTGCGCTGTGCTGCCGGGCAACGGCAGGTCCAGGATGTGCCCCTTGATCTTGCCGATCACATGCATTTCGCAGGGTTTGCAGTCGAACTTCAGCGTCAGCACTTCATCACCGTGGATCAGCTGCATCGGTGCCACCTTGGTGCGCACGCCGGTGACGCCCTTGGCCTGCTTGGGGCAGAGGTTGAACGAGAAGCGCAGGCAGTGCTTGGTGATCATCACCGGCACTTCACCCGTTTCCTCGTGGGCCTCGAACGCCGCGTCGATCAGCTTGACGCCGTGACGATGATAGAAGTCCCGGGCCTTCTGGTTGTAGACGTTGGCCAGGAACGACAGGTGCGATTCCGGGTACACCGGCGGCGGGTTGGTCTCGGCCTTGCGGCCACCGCGTGGGTGGGCTTCGATGCGGGCGGCGGTCAGGGCCTCGATGGCTTCGCGGCGCAAGGCCTTGAGCTGCGAGTTGGGGATGAAGAACGCCTGGGGCGCATCCAGCTCGATCGCGGTGGCGTGGTATTCGGTGGTGCCCAGTTGGCCGAGCAGGTCGTGCAACTGCTCCAGGGCCTGTTCCGGCTTGTTGGCCACGCCGAACGGCCCATCCAGGGCGACGCTGGCGCTGATGCCTTCCTCGCTGGTGGCGGTCAGTTCCAGGCGCGCTTCACGCAGGCGTGCAACCCAGGCCAGGCCGACGCGGCGTTCGGAGGAGGTCTTGAGCAACGCTTGCTGCCAGTTGTGGTCCAGGTTGCGGCTCAACGGGTGGTTGGGGCGCAACTGGTACATGCCGGCCGGCATTTCGTTGGGTTCGACACGGTAGCGATAACGCTTCTGGCCGTCCTCTTCGAACTCACCCTTGGGCTCGGCGATGTTGGCGCGGAAACCGACGACTTCGCGCTTGACCAGCACATTGAGGCCGTCGCCGTTGGACAGCGGATCGAAGGTCACCACTTGCAGGTCGCGCTTGCCGACTTTTTCCACCACGCCCACCGGCACGCCGGTAAAGGTCGGCGAATCGAAGGCGCCAATGTCGATCTTGCGGTCGCTGACGAAATAGTCGGTGCTGCCACGGTGGAAGGTCTTGTCCGGGTCGGGGACGAAGAAGTGTGCGGTGCGGCCGCTGGACGCGCGGGCCAGGTCCGGGCGGTCTTCGAGGACATCGTCCAGGCGCTGGCGGTAATAGGCGGTGATGTTCTTCACATAACCCATGTCCTTGTAGCGGCCTTCGATCTTGAATGAACGCACGCCGGCTTCGACCAGGGCGCGGATGTTGGCGCTCTGGTTGTTGTCTTTCATCGACAGCAGGTGTTTTTCGTAGGCAACCACCCGGCCCTGGTCGTCCTTGAGGGTGTAGGGCAGGCGACAGGCCTGGGAACAGTCGCCACGGTTGGCGCTGCGGCCATTCTGGGCGTGGGAGATGTTGCACTGGCCGGAAAACGCCACGCACAGCGCGCCGTGGATGAAGAATTCGATGGCCGCGTCGGTCTCATCGGCGATGGCGCGGATTTCCTGCAGGTTCAGCTCACGGGCCAAGACCAGTTGCGAGAAACCGGCCTGGTCGAGGAACTTTGCTCGGGCCAGGGTACGGATGTCGGTCTGGGTGCTGGCGTGCAGCTCGATGGGTGGAATATCCAGCTCCATCACCCCCAGGTCCTGGACGATCAGCGCATCGACGCCGGCATCGTACAACTGGTGGATCAGTTGGCGGGCTGGCTCCAGCTCGTTGTCGTGCAGGATGGTGTTGATGGTCGTGAACACGCGCGCGTGGTAGCGATGGGCGAACTCCACCAGCCGGGCAATATCACCCACTTCGTTGCAGGCGTTGTGACGCGCGCCGAAACTCGGGCCACCGATGTACACGGCGTCGGCGCCATGCAGGATGGCCTCGCGGGCGATGGTTACGTCGCGGGCGGGGCTGAGCAATTCCAGATGATGTTTGGGCAAGGACATTTGTTTTTAGTCAGGCTGGTCACGGTCGAAGCGAGCATTGTAGCCGCCAGGCGCCTTGCAGGCACCTGTGGACTTGGGTTTGCCCGACCTTGACCGATGCGCGGCGGTCCCACGGGGTTCACCCAGGTGTCGAGTCGGCGCTGCACCAACGGTTGCGCCCGGTGTTCTTGGCCAGGTACAAGAAGGCATCGGCGGCCCTGATCAGCATGGCCGGGGCTATGTCCTCTCCGCTCGGCTGGCAGGTGGTGACACCTGCGCTGATGGTCACGATGCCCAAGGGATGGTCGCCATGTTCAATGTTCAAGGCCCTGACGGCTTCGAGGATTTGCTGCGTGACCTTGGCGGCACCAGCGCTGTCGGTGTTGGGCAGCAACACGGTGAACTCTTCACCGCCATACCGGACCGCCAGGTCACCAGGCCGCTTGATCGTTTGCCCAATGGTACCGGCAATCGTGCGCAGGCAATCGTCCCCGGCAGCATGGCCGTATCTGTCGTTGAAGCGCTTGAAGTAATCGACATCGAGCATGATCAACGCCAGGGAAGAACCCTGGCGCTTGGCCAGGCGTATCTCGTCGGCCAGGGCGATGTCCAGCCGCCTGCGGTTGCCCAGCCCGGTCAGGCTGTCGGTCAGCGCCATGTCGCGCATGGCCTGGTGCGCAGTGCGAATCTGTTTCTCCATGGTCATCCGGTAGCGCAACTGGCTCAGCACGATGAGCCCGAAGCCTACGAGGATCACGATCAGGAAAATCAGCACGAAGCTGGTCTTGAACAGGTCGCGGCGCCAGGGGGCGATGATGGACTCGCGCGACAACCCGGCTTCCACCACCAATGGATAGGTGGTCAAGGCCCGATAGCCATACAGGCGCTCGGTATCGTCGACCACGGCCCTGGCTTCCGCGATGCCCTCGTTCGACGTGGGCAGGTAGTTCTTGAAGATCACGCTGTTGATCAGGCTCTTGCCGATCACAGATTCGACGAAGGGGCGCCGTACCAGAATGGTCCCGCTGCGTGTGGCCAGGACCAGCGCCCCCTTGTCGTCGATCTTGAAGTCGCCGTAGTAGTCGACGAAATAGCTGACCTTGACCGTTCCGAGCAACACACCGGCGAACGAGCCGTCGGGATTGTTCAAGCGACGGGACACCGGAATGATCAGGTCGTTGGTGGACCGGCTCTTGATCACTTCGCCGATGCGCACGCCCCGGTCCTCGTGGGTACGGTGATATTGGAAGTAGTCGCGGTCGGCGTTGTTCGCCGTTTCCGGGATGACTTCCTTGTCCGTCACCAGCCATTGGCCGTCCGGGCCATAGATAAACAACCCGTGCAGTTGCGGCATGATGGCGGCCTGTTGCACCAATAGCCTATGGATGCGCGCAACGTCCATGTTCTGCAGGCCATCGCCCTCCACCCGTTCACTGAGGGCGGCGGTGACCACATCCACTTGTCGGATGGTATCTTCGGCGTGCTGGGCCGTCGCCCGTGCCAGGTTCGTCACCGAATCCTGGGCGGACGAAAAGGCCGCGCGATAATCCCGCCAGGTGCGCCAGCCTTCGACGGCCAGAAACGCGATGATGACCGCCACCATGAAACTCACGGTCAGGCGCAATGCCGCTCCAGCCCGTGCGCTCTGGGGAGAGAAGTGCTCATCAGTGTTTTCGATCTTTGGCTCTGGCCGTTTGCGTCCGAGCATCAATATTTCCTTTTACGACGGGTCTGCGCATTATTGATGCGCAGCCTATCTTATTCGATTTCAGCACGTTAGCTCGCTACGACGAGGCAGGTACAGCCGGCGACACACGATTGGGGAGAAAGATTTCATGAAAGTTGGCGTCATTTCCGACACCCACGGTCTGCTCCGCCCGCAAGCGCTGACAGCATTGCAAGGGTGTGAGCGGATCATCCATGCCGGTGACATCGGCAGCCCCGGGATTCTGGATCAATTGGCGTCGATTGCGCCATTGTACGTGGTGCGCGGCAATAACGACCTGGGGGCCGATTGGGCTGGGCCGCTCGCTGACCGCCTGCAATTCGACCTGTGTGGATGGCAGGTCTTGCTGGTTCATGACATCGCCGATGTACAGGACTCGCTCGACCCGGGCGTGAAGTGGGTGATCAGCGGCCATTCCCACAAGCCGGGCATCGAATGGCGTGGCGACCGGCTGTACCTGAACCCTGGCAGCGCCGGCCGGCGGCGGTTCACGCTGCCGGTGACGCTGGCGTTGGTCGAGGTGAGTGCTGGCGCGATCGAGCCGCTGCTGGTCCGGTTGCTGGAGTGATGGAGACGCTTACTTGAAGTATTTGTCGACGTAGGACTGGATTTCCTTGCGCATGAAGCGCCCGGATTCATCCGCCCGTTCTTCCCAGCCGAACACGCAGGCGGTGACGATGCCGTCGAAGCCGGTCTTGGCCAGTTCACTGAAGAACAGGTCCCAGTCGATCTCGCCCTGGTGCATGTCCATGTGCTGGTGGACGGTGACCTTGGCGCCGGGCGGGTTGACGATGTAGCGCAGGCCGGACGAGGCCTTGTGGTTGTAGGTGTCGGCGATGTGGACATGGGCGATCATCGACCCGGCCTCGGCGATCATGGCTTTCATGTCATCGCCGAAATAGAAGGTGTGCGGCGTGCAATAGAGGAACTTGACGTTGTCCGAGCCGAGGGTCTTGAGCATGTCGAGGGCCGGATTCAGGGTTTCGCACCAGTCTTCGGGGTGAGGTTCGACGTTCAGCGTGACCCCCTCGCTTTCCAGGATCGGCACCAGTTCCTCCATTGAACGCCACCAGGCCGCTTCGCTCGACTCATGGCTGTGCACGCCCCCGCAGCAGCTGACTTTATGCCCGCGATCAGGCGACGGCCCACGGCCAAACTCCGAGTTCATCGTCGTGCAACCCATTTCCACGGCGATCTGGATGGCCTCCTTCCAGTAGTTCACCGCTGCCCGGCGTTCGTCTTCGTGGGGGCTGGCCCAGCGATACATCGGCAGTAGCGAGGCCAGTTGCAGATCGTGGTCGCACAGGGCTTTCTTGAACTCGGCGATGCGTTCCTTGTGGGCGCGAGGGCGGACCCACCAGGGCAGGAAATCTTCCCGTGGCGACAGTTCGAGGTATTCGAAACCGAGCTCGGCGGTCTTGCGGCACAGGTCCGGCAGGCTCAGGTGGCGATGCATGTAGGGGTCGAGGGCGATTTTCATTGTTGTTCTCCGTTAAGCAACGCTTATTACCGTGGCCAGAGATTGCTCCCGCTGGACTGCGTGTAGGAGCTGTCGAGTGAAACGAGGCTGCGATCCTTCCCCAGACACTTGAGTCTCAAGCGAAAGATCAAAAGATCGCAGGCTTCGCCAGCTCCTACAGGTCCAGCGGGAGCAAGCTCCCTCGCCACAGGGTTATTTTGACTGACTGGCGTCGGGTCAATAGGCGACCCAACTTGAATCCTGGTTGGCTGATTCCACACAGCGTTCGACCCAGCGCACGCCTTCCACGCCGGCGTCGATGTCGGGGTAGCGCAGGGCGGCCAGCGCCTCGCTGTCGCCACGGTTCGCCGCATCCATGGCCTGGGCGAAGCGGCGATAGAGATTGGACCAGGCTTCGAACAGCCCTTCGGGATGGCCGCCACCGATGCGGTCGTCCTCCAGCGCGTCGGCGTGCAGGTAGCCCATGCCGCGTTCCAGGGTCTGCGCCGGCTGGCCCTGGATCTCGAAGCTCAGCTGGTTGGGCCGCTCGTCCCACCATTCAAGGCTGGCCCGGGAGCCGATCACGCGGATTTTCTGCCCGTGCATGGAACCGGCATTCACAGCGCTGGACCAGACCATGCCCATGGCGCCGCCTTCGTATTCCATCAAGGTGTAGGCGTTGTCTTCCAGCGGGGCGCGGCTGGCGACGAAGCTCTGTCGGCTGCACATCAAGCGTTTGATCTGGAGATCGGGCAGCATCACCTTGGACAAATACAACGGGTGCGTGCCGACATCCCCCAGCACGTAGCTGGGCCCGGCCTGGCGCGGATCGACGCGCCATTGCGTTGCCTGGTTCCGGGCCTCCACCGGCGCACTGTGAAAACCATGGGCAAACTGCATGTGCACCATGCGGATCTCGCCCAATTCCTGCGCCGCGATCATCGCCCGGGCCTGTTCGATCAACTGGTGCCCGGCGTAGCCGTAGGTCAAGCCAACGATGCGCCCCTTGGCGTGCGCCAGGCTGCGCAGGGCCTCGGCCTGTTCGAGGGTAAAGCACAGCGGCTTTTCGCAGACCACATGCAGCCCGGCTTCCAGGGCGGCCCGGGTGATGGCGTAGTGGGTGCCGTTGGGCGTGGCGATCGACACCGCTTCAATCCCGTCGGGACGTTGTGCTTCCAGCTCGAACAGGCTGAGGTAGTCCGAATAGCAGCGCTGGGGCTCGATACCCAGTTGCTCACCAAAGGCTTGGCCGCGTGCAGGGTCGATATCCAGCGCCGCGGCGACCAACTCGAAATTCCGGTCGCGCAGGGCGGCCGAGCGGTGGATGTAGCCGATCTGGCTGTGCTCGCCGCCACCGACCATGGCCCAACGGATGGGCCGCGTGATTGTTTTGCTGCCGTTGATCATGACGTTGTCCTTGTGTGATCAGAAACCGCTGCGGGCCAGGTAGGTGCGGCTGGCGGCCACGTCGTCGAGGCTACTCCCGGCGTTGCGCGGGTCACGCTCCTGTTCGACGGTGATGCAGCCCACATAACCCAGTTCATGCACCAGGCTGTGCAGCGCCGGGTAATCGATGACGCCGCGCCCGATGGGGCACATCACGCCCCGGGCGCAGGCGGCGAAGAAGCGAATGTGTTCGTTCAGCACCTGGTCGAACACCACCGGGTCGATGTCCTTGAAGTGCAGGTAGTCCAGGCGATGGGCGTAGGTGCGCAGCGACGCGACCGGGTCCATGCCCGCGTAATAGAGATGCCCGGTGTCCAGGCACAGCCCGGCGACTTCATCGGGAATGTCGTCCACCAGGCGCGCCAACTCGTCGGCGAACTCGATGTAGCCACCGGCGTGGGGATGGATGACGGCGCGGATGCCGTATTGATGCCAGGCGATGTCGGCGATGGCGCGGATGTGCGCCATCATTGTGTTCCAGCGTGCATCGTCCAGGCGCGGGGCGCGGTCCGAGTGACCGGCTGCGTAGTCGCGCGCCTCGTGGCCCCAGTCGATGATCACCAGATAAGGCCCGGCATGGCGCTGGCCGGATTGCTGCGCCATGGGCGGCAGTTGTTTGAGCAGGGCGCAGATGTCGTGAGTCTGGCGCAGCAATTCAGGCAGGTTGGCGGTGTTGACCAAGTCGTCGAAAATCGTCCCGGCGACGATCTGGAGATCGTGTTCAGACAAGGCCTGAACAAGGGTTCCGTCCAGCGGCAGGTAACCATAAGGCCCCAGCTCGATGCCGCGATAGCCAGCCTTGGCCGCTTCGCCAAGCACCCGGCGCCACGGTGGCAGGAACGGGTTCTTGACGTCGTCGACGCCCCAACAGCAGGGCGCTGTGCAGATGTGGATCGCCATGAGGTACTCCGGCTGTGTTTATTGTTATGGGCTGGGCCTGATGCTATTGCGTCGCCGGGGAGGGGGCCATGGGGCAATGGCTTAATCTGTCAAAACCCCTCATCATGGTCGGAAGAGGTGTCAAGACATGTCAGAAAAACCACGGCGAATGCTTCGCCCCACCATGGCCGATGTCGCCCGGGAAGCCGGGGTCAGCTTGTCTACCGTCGACCGGGTGTTGAACCTGCGCGCCGACGTGCGCGCCGACACCGCCCAACGCATTGCCGCGGCGGCCGCGCGGTTGGGGTTCCATGCCAAGGGCGTTATCGAACAGCGGGTGCTCAACGACCGCCCGACCTTGCGGCTTGGCTTCCTGTTGCAGAAAAGCGGCGTGCCTTTTTACCAAGGGCTTGCCCACGCGTTGTCGAACGCTGCCGCGACCTGCACGCGAGCACGGATTCGCGTGGTCATTGGCTACTTGGACGACCTCGATCCGGTCATCGTGGCGCAACGCATCCTGGCCCTGCGCGATCAAGTGGACGGGCTGGGCGTGGTGGCGGTGGATCATCCCCGGGTCCGGGAGGCGGTTGCGCAATTGCGCGAGACAGGAGTTTCGGTGGTAGCGCTGCTGTCGGAGCTGTCCAGCGCCAGCGCCAGCGGCACGGGGTATGTCGGGTTGGACAATCGACTCACGGGCCGCACGGCAGGCTGGTTCATCAGTCGTCTGGCGAGTCGCCCCGGGGCGGCGGCCGTCATGCTCAGCAGCCAGCGTTTCCAGTGCCAGGAATTGTGTGAACTGAGCTTTCGCAGTTATCTGGCCGAGCACTCCAGCGAATGGGAGCTGCTCGCGTCGCGCCTGACGCTGGAGGACGATGAGTTCGCGTATGGCAACACGCTGGACTTGCTCATCGCAGAGCCTGACCTGGTGGGGCTTTATGTGGCCGGTGGTGGCATCGCCGGCGTATTGCGGGCCTTGCGCAGCCTCCAGGAACAGCGGATTCGCTTGCCGGTGGTGGTGTGCCACGACCTGACGCCGTTGACACGCGAGGCGTTGAAGACGGGCCTGGTCCAGGCGGTGCTGTCGCATCCTGTCGCGGCGTTGGCTGGGCAGGCCGTCGATACGTTGGTCGAAGCCGCGACAGCCACGCCACCAGGCCTGGCACCGAGGCGGGTGGTGCCGCTTCAGATCGATGTGCCGGAAAGCACCTGACTGTTTGATTGCAGTCTGAGCCATCGCTATCGCGAGCAAGCTCGCTCCCACAAGGGGCTTGCGCCAACTGGAAGATCCGGGAGGACCAGAATCAAATGTGGGAGCGAGCCTGCTCGCGATGGCGCCGGGTCAGTCGGTATGGCCGGTGACTGATACACCGCTATCGCGAGCAGGCTCGCTCCCACAGGTCTTGAACATTAAGCTTCTTGGCCTGCTTGAGCGCCGGCCAAGGTCGGATAGTCCGTATAACCACGCTCGTCACCCTGGTAGAACGTCGATGCATCAGGGGTGTTCAGCGCCTGGCCTTGTTTGAAACGCTCCACCAAATCCGGGTTTGCCAAAAACGGCGTGCCGAATGCCACCAGGTCAGTTTCTCCACGGCTGATGGCAGTGGCGGCCCGTTCGGCGCTGTAGCCGCCATTGGCAATGTACGTTCCGCCGAAGCGACGCTTGAGTTCCAGGAAGTCGAACGGGCCTTCGCCCAATTCCACGATGTGCAGGTAAGCCAGGCCATAGCGGCTGAGCATCCTGGCCGTGTAGTCGAATGTTGCTTGCGGGTTGCTGTCGCTCATCGAGAAGTAGCTGAAGATCGGCGACAGGCGAACGCCGACACGGCTGGCGCCGAAGACTTCGATCACCGACTCGACCACTTCCTTGAGCAAACGTGCACGGTTCTCGATCGAGCCGCCGTAGGCATCGGTCCGTTGGTTGGTGCCGTCACGCAGGAACTGGTCGATCAAGTAGCCGTTGGCGCCATGAATCTCCACACCGTCAAAGCCGGCCAGCTTCGCGTTGGTCGCGGCCTGGCGGAAGTCGGCGACCACGCCGGGGATTTCATCGAGCTCCAGGGCCCGTGGCAGTTCATAGGGCTTGAGGCCTTCAGGGGTGTAGATCTCGCCATCGGCCTTGATTGCCGAGGGGGCTACGGGTTGGGCGCCGTTGACCTGCACCAACGGATGGGAAAGACGGCCTACATGCCAGAGCTGCAAGAAGATCTGCCCGCCCTCGGCGTGGACCGCGTCGGTCACCTGTCTCCAGCCGGTGATCTGCTCAGGGGTAAAGATCCCTGGCGTTCTCAGGTAGCCCTTGCCCTGGGCCGACACCTGGGAGCCTTCGCTGATGATCAGGCCGGCGCTGGCCCGTTGGCTGTAGTACTCGGCCATCAGGGGCGTCGCTGCATCGCCAGCGCCCGCGCGGCTACGGGTCATCGGTGCCATGATCATGCGGTTTTTCAGGGACAGCTTGCCGACTTGAGTGCGGGACAACAGAAGATCGAGACCGATGTCAGTCATGATTCACCTCTAAGGGATCGGGTATGAATTAGGGATTGAGTCGAGGGGCGGTCAGGCCAACCGACCCTCTTGTTGCAAAAGGGCGCCGATGCGCTGGATTTCTTTCTCGCCTTTTTCCAGGGCGGCCTCGCTGGTGTGCACCGAGTAGTAGCCCATCACCAGGTCATGGGGATGCTTGACCGCCGAACCGAGCACGAAGGAGGTCGCGCCCCGGGCAACGATGTCGATGGCCTCGCCGGACGCTTCGAATACCACCATCTCTGCGGCATTGACGTGGCCGCCGGCATCCAGGCCGCCGCTGTTGACCGCCAGCCAGGCGACGGTGTGCCCGGCCGGCGGCGTGTAGCGCCAGTGCTCGTTGTCCTGCAACTGCACGGCGAGGTAGTTCATGCCTGCTGGCGCCGCAACATTGCTGCGGGCTGCGCCGTATTGGCCGAGCAACACCAGCGCCGGACCTTCACGGGGGATCTCGGAGGGGGCCAGGTAGACGCTGCGGGCCGGGGCATTTTCTTCTGCCGCCGGCAGTGCAACCCAGAGCTGGAAGCCTTGGATCGGCGAACCCGCAACCGGTCGGGCGGTGTGCCATACGCCGTTACCGGCTTGCATCCACTCCATGCCGCCGCTGGGCAGCGTGCCTGACTGCCCCGTGGTGTCTTCGTAGATCACCTGGCCTTCGATCATGTAGGTCAGCGTGGCGATCCCGGAATGAGGGTGCATGCCGAAGCCTCTTTGCATGGCATCGGCGTTGAAGGCGAAGTGATCGAGAAACACGAATGGCTTGCAGAGCTGGCCCAGGTCACCGGGACTCATGAGCCGGGTGATCGGCCCATGGCTGCTGCCGGAGGTGCGGTGGACGATGGCGCGGGGCGGTGCTGCGACGATGCTGTTCATGGGGTGCCTCCAAGTCTTGGGCGCTGGGCCTCGATGCGAGAAGGATAAGTGCCTGCCAATAGATTGATTAGTCGATACAATCGGATTGAACTCATCCACAAAACGAAGGAATGTGCGCGCCATGCTCGATCTCAACGATGTTGCGCTGTTCGTCCAGGTGGTCCGCAGCGGCAGCTTCGCCGAAGCCGCCAGGCGCTTGGGCATGCCTTCCAACACCGTCAGCCGACGGGTCCAGCAGTTGGAGGCGCAGCTTGAATCGCGACTTCTGCAGCGCTCGACCCGCAAACTCACGCTGACCCATGCGGGCCAGGGGTTTTATGACCGCTGCGTGGATGCGGTGGACGGCCTGATGGATGCCGGACAGGAACTGATGATGGGCAGCGAGGAGCCCAGCGGCCTGGTGCGCATCGCGGCGATGGCGGACTTTTTCGATTTCTTCCCGATGGAGTGGGTGGCCGACTTTTTAGCCGCGCATCCGCGAGTGCAGCTTGATTTCGTGCTCAGCGATGCCCGGGTCGATCTGATTGCCGACCGCATTGACGTGGCCTTTCGCGGCGGTCCCTTGCAGGACTCGGGGTATGTCGGTCGCCAACTGCTCAAGAACGACGGTGACGGCATGGTTGCCAGCCCCGCGTACATTGCCGCGCGCGGCGCACCGCTTTCGTTGCAGGACCTGGTTCACCACGACGGCGTGAGTTTCGCTCATCCCGGCGGCATGACCCATTGGCGATTCGTTGGCCCGGACGGCATCGAGGAACAGGTGCAGATCGCCAGCCGATTCCACGCCAACACCGCCCAGGCACTGCGCAGGGCGACCGTCGCCGGCCTGGGCATCGCCGTGTTGCCGGGGGCGCTGAGCAGCCTCGACCTGGAAGCCGGAAGGCTGGTGCGGGTGCTTCCGCAATACCAGCGCATCGGCTTCGGCCTGAATGTGCTCTATCCGAGCCGGCGGCAGTTGCCGCTGGCGGTTTCGGCATTCATCGGGTTGGTGATGGAGAAGCTTGAGCTCAAGGCGTTTCCGGCGCGGATGATGTAGACAAGCCTGGGTGCTCCATTTTGCATTTTTCATCCCCGCGGCTAGTCTCACCTGCGTGTTCTGAGGCGCCCTTGAAACTCTGGACGAGTTCAGCTGTGGCCCCATGTCAACCCGATCAAGACAGGGATAATCTTATGCCGGTTGTTTTGCATCAGTTCACCGTGGCCATGGGCGGCGTCATGAACCCAGGTTATCTCGAAGCGTTGGAACTCGCCCGGCAATGCGCGACGCATGCCCATACCCAGGCCCTGCCGGGAGCTGGCATTGCCCACGGCTCCTGTTGGGCCGCATTGGCAACGGTGTCCAATCCGGGCGCAGGTTTTCCCTTGGGGAATGCGGTCGCGGGCGGGGCGGCCCTGCCTTATGGCGTGGTATTTGGAAATTCACGCTTTTCAATCGTTGGCGCCTTCGCTGTTGTGCCCGGCGCGCCTGCGGTCGGGTTTTCCGGTCATGCGGAGCGTAACGCCTTGGTGGTGGCGGGCGGCAATGGCTTGGTGCCCTATGGCCTTGTCGCGCCAAATGCCGGGGATTGGGTGATGTATGTTCAACTGCATCCCTGCCAATACTGCTTGCCATGGCTGCAAGGCGCCGGAGGCGGCGGACTGCTCAATCCTTTTGCGGGGCTGATCGCCGGGGCCCAGAACCTTCATGTCTGGTATCGGTGGGCACACAACCCGGTCGGGTGCGCAGCCAAGGACACTTGGAACGGCCTGCCCCTGGCGACCAAGCTCGCGCAGATCAATACCTGGTGAACAGACGCAGCGATTAGAGAAACAGGTGGGAGTGAGCCTGCTCGCGATGACGGCGGATCAACCAACATCAATGTTGATTGACACACAGCTATCACCAGTAGCCTCGCTCCCATCGGTTTGGTGCTGGTTTTTCATCAAAAAAACGCCCGCCGAAGAATCATTGGCAGGCGTCTGGGAAAGACCGGCGCAGAAAGGAGAGACTGGCCGGGTTAGGCAGTAAGGGTCAGGCCACCGGAATCAACGGGTCAGCCGCCGCCAGGGCCGCGGTGCGGTCAGCAGCGGGCGGGTAGATCCACACGCTGTTGATCTGGGTCTTGAGATCCTTGGCTTCCTGCCCGACCAGCTTGAGTTGGCGATCCCAACCTTCGGTATACACCGCACCCCAGGCGCCCAGGTCCAGGCAGGTCACGTACTTGGGTTGGCTGTAGGGCATCGGCGCCACACCCAGCAGGTCGGCCGCGACGTTGTTGCCGGCGTAGCGACCCAGGGATATGGCGTGCTGGCAAGACATCGCCGCGTAATTGCCCAGTGTGTCGGTGGCGGCATAGGCCACGTCACCGGTGGCGAATATGTCGTTTTGCCCCAACACTTTCAGATGGCCGTCGACGTGCAGGCGACCCTGCTGATCGCGGGTGCCTGGCACTTGCTGGGTCAGTGGGTGGGCACGGAAACCCACGGTCCAGATCACGGTATTGGACTCGATACGCTGGCCGTTCGACAGGGTGACACCGCCGGCATCCACCGAATCGACTGAAGCATTGAGGATCCACTCGATGCCCAGGTGATCGGACGCTTCGATCACGGAGGGGCGAATGCCGTCGCCCAACGATGCGCCGATCTGCGGCGCGCGATCCACCACGATGACCCGGATGTTCGCGTCCTCACCCAGGGCTGCCCGCAGGCGAGTTGGCATTTCGGTGGCGGTTTCGATGCCGGTGAAGCCGCCGCCGGCCACCACCACGGTGTTGCGGGCAGGGCTGTCCGGCAGGTTCTTGAGGGACTTGATGTGGGCTTCGAGGCGCGTTGCCTGTTCGATTTCATCGACGTCGAAGGCATGTTCGAGCATGCCTTTGAGATCGGGGCGAAACAGTTTGCTGCCTGCCGCCAGTACCAATCGGTCGTAACCCAGGCTGCCCTGGGTGCCGAACACGTCCACGTAGCCGACCTGTTTACCCTCGACGTCGATACTGCTCGCCGAGCCCTGTACGAACTTCACGCCCACTGCATCGAACAGTCCGTCCAGCGGAGCCAGCATGGTGTGGACGTCCGGCTCATAGAAACGAGGCCGGATGCGCAATTCCGCCTGGGGCGCCAGGACAGTAATCTGCACGTCATTTCGATCATGCTGGTCCAGCAGGCGGGCCGCGCTCAATGCGCTCCATACTCCGCCGAAGCCAGCACCAATAACCAGAATTTGCTGTTTCATGATTTGCTCCCGAAGACTAAATCGATACGTTGAATGAATTGAACTGTTCAGCGTGACCGTGGCGCGAAGTACCCAAAAGTGTCTGGCTCAATGATTGAGCATCAAGCACCTTCAACTTTGGTTCGCTGTAGAAGATCGTATGCGCCGGCGCAACATCCGACACTTCTACGTAAGGTCAGTGGTGATATGTCTGGGTATGACGGATCTATACGAAGGTATTAAGGCCAGGTGATCGGCATTGCGGCATCACGTCGGACGATTGAGGACTGATTCGAGACAAGCGATCAGTTCTGCACAGTTGAACGGCTTTGGAAAAAACGCCACTGGCTCCACCGCGTACGCCCTTGTTCTTGGCGGCGCGCTGGGGTGGCCGGTGATAAAAATGGCTGGGATATGAATGCCCCGGGCAGACAGTTCATCGTACATCTGGAGGCCGGTCATTCCCGGCATCTGGATATCCGATATCAGGCAGGCTGTGTTTTCAAATCCGGGTGAAGCCAGAAAGTCGATGGCACTGGCATAAGTTTTAACGCGATGGCCGTGGGAGCGTAACAAACCATCCAATGCAACTCGAACCGATTCATCATCATCAATAATTGAAATAATCGCAGTGTGGGACATTTCGATACCTGGTGGTGATAGCAGGTTGCCGTACAGGCGCCGCTATTACTGCAAGATACGCTGTCCAATAACTCCGCCAAGTATACCTGGGTATGAATTTTTACTGATGACGGCGAACTCCCTGAACCCGCTGGTAGTTCAGGCCGCACACGATTGTGCAGGATCGTCCTGCATACCGAAGTATCAGTGAACCTGCCTAAGGCATGAGTTGGGTGTCCCTACGTACGACAGACATCGGCCTGTCACGGGAATAGCCTTTCAACCATCCCATCGCTGCTGCGCCTTGACGAGGGCTCAAGCGATGATCCTGTCCTCTCCTGATTCAATGGCCTGGCGCCTGGGACGGCTATCATGATGAACAGAAATGACCTGCGTCGTGCTGACATCAATCTGCTGGTTGTCTTCGAAACCATGATGCACGAGCGAAATGTCACTCGCGTGAGCGAAAAGCTTTTTCTCGGTCAGCCAACGATCAGCAGTGCCCTGGCGCGCTTGCGGTTGATGTTCGATGACCCGTTGTTTATTCGTGCAGGCCGGTTGATGGAGCCGACGTCCCGGGCACAGGAGATCTTTTCCAATCTCTCTCCGGCGCTGGACGGCATCGCCGCGGCCTTGAGTCGTTGTCAGGCGTTCGACCCGGGCACCAGCGAGGCGACCTTTCATATCGGGCTCTGCGACGACGTCGAATACGCGTTGTTGCCCGATCTGTTGCGGCGCCTGCGAGTCGAGGCACCGGGCACGACCTTGGTGGTGCGTCGGGTCGATCAATGGCAGATGTCCCAGTTGCTGGCCTGCGGGGATATTTCACTGGGGATCAGCCACACCTTGGAGCTGCCGGCCAATGCCCGACGCAAGGCCCTGCGTTCGATTCGACCGATGTTGTTGCGGGCCGATGCGCAGCCTGGCGAACTGACCTTGGACGAATTCTGCCGCCGACCCCATGCGGTGGTCTCATCCATGGGCAATGTCATTGATGACTCGGACCGCGCCTTATGCCTGATGAACCGGCAACGCCGGGTGGTGCTGACGGTGCCTCAGTTCAGCGCCTTGCCTGTGTTGCTGGCCCGGAGCGACATGATCGCCATCGTGCCGGATTACGTGGCGCGGGCGATGGCGGTGGGGACAGGTTTGCGGGCCGAGCCGGCGCCGATATGCTTGCCCGAGCACGAGCTGTCCATGGTCTGGCGCGGCGCCTCGCACAATGACCCGGGGGAACGCTGGTTGCGCGACCGTTGCAGCACGTTCGTCGCCGAGCATGCCGACTCGCAGATAGAGCCCAGGAAGGCTCCGCTGCACACCGATGCGGTGCGCCAGGCCTTGACGGCGGCCACACGCAGCCAGTCCAACAGATCGACACCATCGATCAGCGCCTGACGGATGTTCGGCGCGCCGCGCACGATCAGCGTGTGCGGTTAGGGAGCCGATTAGCGATTCGGTACTTGTCGGAGGCGTTGGAGTGCACTGAATATTTAAGTGCTATTGATATTCCATACCAGTATTTAAATTAATTTTTTTATAGCTTTAAAGTCAGCCCCCTCGGTTTCTTTCATTTCCTGTGAGGTTTCCATGGCTATGGCTTTCAAGCGTTCTGCACTCACGGTGTGGTTCGTCTCCCTGGCGGCAGCGGCATTGCTCGGTCCCACGGCCCAGGCAGAGGGCAAGATCAGCATCGCCCAGCAATTCGGTATCGGCTACCTGATCCTCGACGTGGTGCGTGACCAGCAGTTGATCGAGAAACACGGCAAGGCCCAGGGCCTCGATATCAAGGTGGACTGGAACAGCATTTCCGGCGCAACGGCGATGAACGAAGCCTTGCTGACCGGTGCCCTGGATGTGGTCTCGGCCGGCGTTCCGCCGATGCTGACGATCTGGGATCGGACCCGCGGCAAGCAGAACGTCAAGGCCATCGCCTCGCTGGGGTCGATGCCCAACTATCTGTTGACCAATAACCCGAACGTGAAGAGCCTCAAGGACTTCACCGACAAGGACCGGATCGCTGTCCCGGCGGCGGGCGTCGGGTTCCAGTCACGCACGCTGCAGATCGAAACCGCCAAGGTGTTCGGGAACGAGCACTTCAAGAAGTTCGATGATATCTCGGTCAGCCTCCCGCACCCTGATGCGACTGCGGCGCTGATCGCCGGTCAGTCGGAAATCAATTCGCACTTCTCCAGCCCACCGTTCCAGTACCAGGCACTGCAAAGCCCCAACGTACACAAGGTGCTCAGCTCCTATGATGTGCTGGGCGGGCCGGCGACGTTCAACGTGCTCTACACCACGGAAAAATTCCACGACGAAAATCCCAAGACCTACAAGGCGTTCTACGACGCCCTGATGGAGGCGCAAGGCATCATCAAGGCCGACAAGCCGGCCGCTGCCCAGACCTACATCCGCGTAGAACAGTCCAAGTTGCCGCTGGCGCTGGTGGAAAAAATCGTCACTGACTCCGAAATCGACTTCACCGTCGTCCCGCAACGCACCTACATCTATGCCAAGAAACTGCACGAACTGGGCGTGCTGAAAAACCAGGCCGACAGCTGGAAGGACTATTTCTTTGAAGAGGCCCATGCCGACGCCGGCAGTTGAGTCCTGAGCGATTATCCGTTTTCGGCACAATTGCCCGACCGGCCCACGGGGCGGAATGGAACTTGCCTGAGCTTTGACCCGTATGCCCTGGAATCATCAAAGGTCGGGTCAATGAACAACTCCAACATAGCGCAGCCAGCGATCTCGTCGGACCTGTTGCCGACGCTGCCGATCAATCGGTTCCGTACCGCGGACATCGACGAGCACGCCCGCAACATGGGCGGCTGGCAGGTTTGCTATGACCAGTTGACCCCCGGGCGTTTCGAAGGCGAGTTGGTCGAGTTCCGCTCGGACTGGATGCAACTGGTGCGCGACCGCTCTAATCAGGCACTGACCAAGCAAGGCATGGCCTGGGAGGGTGCCATCACCTTCAGCGTGCCACTGAGTGCCGATGGGCCGGTCTTTTGCTCGGGGCACCCGATTATCGAGCCCAGCCTGTTGGTCGCCCGTGGCCAGAACCTGCCCGAACTGCGCACACCCCAGCATCTCGACCTGCTCAGTGTCGCCATCGACGAACAGGCGTTGGAGCATGTGCTGGAACGACAGGGCAGTCGCTTTCGAATTACCGATCTTCCCAAGTGTTACCGTCTCGGCAACTCGACGCTGCCCGCCGAGCTGGCGGCGTTGTTCGATGAGCTTGAAGGTGGCGAGCAGGGGCGTGACTCGTTACTGGGTTACGAGTCGATCCGCCGTGGCCTGCGTGACACGGTGATGCTGCACATACTGGAACTGGTGGCACCGGATGAGGCGCCGCCGCTCAACCCCACGGCGCGCAAGCGCATGGTCGACCGCGCCCGGAAATATGCCTTGACCCATGTCGATGAGCCGCTGTCGATCCTCGACCTGTGCAACCACATCGGTGCCAGCCGGCGAAAACTGCAGTATTGCTTCCAGGAGACGCTGGGCATCAACCCCGTGGCCTATTTGCGGGCGTTGCGCCTCAATGCCGTGCGTCGTGAACTGCGCAGCGGCGGCCATGCCCAGGGTGTACAGGAGGTGGCAGCACGCTGGGGCTTCTGGCATTTGAGCCGGTTTTCCAGCGACTATCGAGTGCTGTTCGGCGAGACACCTTCACAAACCCTGCGTCGCACGCATCTGTGCTGAAAACGGATAACGGCTGACTGGCCGGCTCCCTAGGATGACCCCTACACCACATGGTCGGGAGGGGCATTCGATGAATCAGAAGAATAAAACCAACGTCTTGCGCTGTACTGGGCTAACCCTGGGATTGATCGCTGTCTGTGGCGCTGCCCAGGGCACCGAAAACGGCGCGCCGACCACGGCGGTCGGGGTCTACGATTTCGGCGCGGGCATGATGCCGCCGGCCACGCCCTTTGGCACCGTCGGCCTGCGCACCGCCTTCTATTCGGCCAACGTGCAGAAAGATCGTCACGGCAAGTCCGTGGACAACAATTTCTCCCTGGATGTCTTGTCCATCGGCGTCGCCTACATGCGCATGACCGATTACACCGTGCTGGGCGCCAAGTACGGTTTCGGCGCCGTCGTGCCGTTCTTCCAGATGGACGCTTCGCTACAAGTGCAGACGCCTGTCGGTCCGTTGGACCTTGCGGCCGATCCGTTTCGCATGGCCGATATGCAGGTGCTGCCGGTGATCTTGCAATGGACCCTGTCGCCGAATTTGTTCGTCAACGCGCAGTTCCAGATCCAGGCCCCCACAGGCGATTACGACAAGGATCGCTTGATCTCGCCGGGTCTCAACCACTGGACCTTCTCGCCGATCCTTAACGCCACCTACATCTCCGACAGCGGCTTCGAGGTGTCTTCCAGTTTCGAAGCCGACATCAACACCCGCAACCACGCCACCGACTACAAGAATGGCGTCGAGTACCGCCACGAATTCGCCGTGGGTCAACACGTTGGCCCGTGGACCGTGGGTGTGGGCGGCTATTACTACCGGCAATTCACCGATGACGATGCGCCGGGCCTGGAAGCGGGCAATCGCGCCCGGGTGTTGGCGGTCGGGCCGGCAGTGAGCTACTTCAAGCCCGGCATCCCCCCGGTGTGGCTGCATGTCTACAAGGAGCTCGATGCGCGAAACCGCGCCGAGGGCTACACCGCGGCGCTGCGTATTTCTCAAAGTTTCTAAAAGGGGCTCGCCATGAACCAATCACGTTCCGTTTCAACCGCGGCCACCCCGTCCCGCCAGGCCAGTTGGCGTGAAGGGCTGGTGCTGATGCTGGGCAGCAGCCTGACGATCATGGGGGCGGTGATGGTCACGCCCATCCTGCCCAGGTTGGGCGCCGAATTCGGCCCCCTGGAGCCGCGCGCCGATCTGCTGGTGCCGTTGGCGATTACCGGCCCGGCTTTGGCGATTGCCGTGTGCGCACCGTTGGCTGGCTGGTTGGCCGACCGGGTTGGGCGCAAGGCCTTGCTGGTGATTGCCACGGTGCTCTACGCCTTGCTCGGCGCGTTGCCGGCGCTTCTCGATAGCCTGCCTTCGATTGTCGGTGCGCGGCTGTTGTTCGGTTGTACGGAGGCGGCGGTGATGACCTGCTGCGCAACCTTGATCGCGGACTATTGGCAGGGCGAGGAGCGGTTGCGCTACGTCAATCGGCAGGTGGTGACCATTGGCCTGGTGGGGGCGCTGTTTTTCGTGGTGGGCGGGGTGCTCGGCGAGCACTCGTGGCGCACGCCGTTCCTCCTGTATTTGCTGCCATTGCTGCTGGTGCCGGCCATGATGAAAGTGCTCTGGGAGCCGCCAGTGGCGAAGCTGCAGAGGGTCGAGCAGAGCATCGATGCACCGGGTCCGGCCAAGGTCGCCGTGCTGCAACTGATGGTTGGCTACCTGATGATCCTGGGCGGCATGGTCCTGACGTTCGTCATGCCGATCCAGGCGCCGATGCTGTTGGTCAGCCTGGGGATCACCTCCAGCACGATGATCGGCCTGGCCGCGGGGTTGAGCCTGTTGGCGACCCTGGGCGGTTCGCTGATGTGGCCGTTGCTGCGCCGCCGCTTCGGCATCGCTGGTTGCAACGCACTGTTGCTAGGCCTGATGGGCCTGGGGCTGTGGCTGCTGATGCGCGGGCAAAGCTACAACGAAGTGCTCGTGGCGGTATTCATCCAGGGCCTGGGGGCCGGCCTGCTGGTACCCAACGTGATGGCGCCAGTGATGAATGCGCTGACCGCCAGCACCCGGGGCCGAGGCTTGGGCGGGTTTACCTCGTGCCTGTACATCGGTCAGTTCGTCAGTCCGCTGGTGGTGGCCTCGGTGGTTGTCTTCGCCGGCGACCTGCGTCACGCCATCCAGTGGCTGTCCCTGGCCAGTCTTGCCTTGGCGCTGCTCTGGGTCGTGGCCGGCCTGCGAGCACGGGGCCAGGGGCAGGCGAGCACTCTCGGATCACATCAATCGTCATGACATAAGGAACCTGAGACATGGGTATGCAAGACATCCACCACTTGATGGACATTGAAGATGCCACGGCGCTGGCCGAGTGGGTCAGGCGTGGCGAGGTTCAGCCCGGCGAACTGCTGGAGACGGCCATCGAACGCCTGGAGCGGGTCGAGCCGCAGCTCAATGCGGTGGCCGAGCGCTTGTACGATTCGGCCCGGGAGGCGGCGCGCAAGCCTCAGGCTGGACAAGGCCTGCTGGCCGGTGTGCCGACCTTGATCAAAGACCTGTTTTCACCGGTCAACGACGCGGCGATGACGAACGGTTCGCGCGCACTGGGCGACTGTCGTGCGGATTTTGATTCGGAAGTCGTCGCGCGGTTGCGGCGTGCCGGATGCCAACTGATGGGCACCAGTACTTCTCCTGAGTTCGGCACCTCGTACTCCACTGAGTCCGTGCGCTTCGGCGCCACCCGCAACCCTTGGAACACCGATCATAGCGCCGGTGGCTCCAGTGGTGGCGCGGCGGCACTGGTGGCGGCCCGCGTGGTGCCGTTTGCCCATGGCAACGACGGTGGCGGTTCATTGCGCGTGCCGGCCTCTTGCTGTGGCGTGTTCGGGTTCAAGCCCAGCCGTGGCCTGATGCCGTCGGGGCCGATAATGGGCGAGGGCTGGGCCGGGATGGGCACGCCTCATGCGATCACCTTGTCGGTGCGTGACAGTGCAGCTCTGCTGGATGCCACCGCTGGGATGGACCTGGGCGCGCCGTACGCCGCGCCGATCCAAGCGTTGCCGTATGTGATGGCGGTGCAGGTTGATCCCAAGCCGCTGCGCATTGCCCTGGTCGAGCAACTCGAGCCCTGGCCTACGTCACCCCAGAGCCTTCAGGCGGTGGGCGAGGCCGCGCGGTTGTGCGAGTCCTTGGGGCACCGTGTCGAACCGGTGAGCCTGCCGGTGGGGTTGCTGGAGTTTCTCGACCACGTGTTCAGCATTATTGGTGCAAGCACCCGTCGCTATGTCGACCTGCTGGGCCAGATGCGTGGGTTCGCCGTGCAGGCGGAAGAACTGGAGGTGCGGACCCGGATCATCCTGCGGGACAAGGGCAACGTCAGCGGCGCCCAATATGTCGCGGCGGTGGAATGGATTCATGCGCTGGGCCGGCAGTTGGCAGTGTTCATGCAGGATTACGACGTGATCCTGACCCCGGTCCTGACCCGTGAACCGGTGCCGATTGGCGAACTGGATCTGCAGGATGTGTGCATGAGCCTGGATCAACTGCTTGAGCGCTACCACAGCTATTCGCCGTTCACCGCGCTGTTCAACGCCAGCGGTCAGCCGGCGATGTCAGTGCCGTTGTCCTGGAGCGCCAATGGCCTGCCAATGGGGGCGCACTTCGCCGGTCGCTTTGGCGAGGAAAGCACCTTGCTGGCCCTGGCCGCCCAACTGGAACGCGCCCAACCCTGGCGCGGCCGAGTCCCACCGGTCAACGCCTGCCGGCGTTAAAACTGTGGGAGCGGGATTGCTCGCGAAGGCGGCGTCAGATTCTGCATCATGGCTGGCTGATAGTCTGCTATCGCGAGCAAGGTGGGTGGCCACTGGGTGGTTGTGAACACGTGGCAATCGGGGTTGCGCTGAATGGTGGGGAGAGGGATTTCTGTGGGAGCAAAGCCCTTCCACAGTGACATAGCGCGGCCATGCTTCTTGCAGCAGCCTGGCTGCCCAACTAAGCTTCCGACTCGCCCATCCACACAGTTCGAACATGGCCAACCCCAGACCCTCATTGACCCTGACGCTGTTGCAAGCCCGCGAAGCGGCGATGGCTTTTTTTCGACCGGCGCTGAACCAACATGACCTCACGGAACAGCAATGGAGGGTGATCCGCATCCTGCATCAGCAAGGGGAGCTGGAAAGCCATCAGCTCGCCCACCAGGCGTGCATCCTCAAGCCGAGCATGACCGGTGTGCTCAGTCGCCTGGAGCGTGACGGCCTGGTGCGGCGGCAGAAGTCCAGCCAGGATCAGCGACGGGTCTTTGTCGGGCTGACCGAGCGCGGCCAGCAGTGCTTCGTGTCCATGAGCGAGGGCATGGAAAGCAACTATCAACGGATCGAAGAGCAGTTTGGCGAGGAAAAGATGCAGCAGCTGCTCGCGTTGCTCAATGAGCTGAAGAACATCAAGCCCTGAGCCGACCTGTCAGGCAATCACAGCGAGGACGCGCTGTAGGAGCTGACGAGCGAAGCGAGGCTGCGATCTTTCCACTGCTCATCGAGTCGAAAGCTCAAGATCAAAAGATCGCAGGCTTCGCCAGCTCCTACAGAGCCCAGCGGGAGCAATCTCTGGCCACAAAAACACTTCACACCGCGCTGTGCTCACGCAACTCCTGCAACCGATCAGCCCCACCTTCAGCCACGCGATTCTCGAGCAACCGATCAGAACCGCCTTCAGCCACGCGATTCTCGAGCAAACGATCGGAACCGCCTTCGGCCACACGATTTTCCAGCAAGCGATCAGACCCGCCTTCAGCCAGCTGTTGCGCCTGGTCGTGAGTCGATGCACTGGCGGCGGTGGCCGAGGCGACATTGGCCAGGCCGACACCGCCAACCAATGTCAGGGCGATAGCCAGGGACGATACTTTCGAGAAATTGAACATGGTGATTTTCCTTGCGCTTGATTGAGTGGGTCCGTGGCAGCGAATGTGTTGCTGTCCGGTGATCACAGTTAAACGCGCGGATGTATCGACGATGTGTGCCAGGAGAGGGTGAGATCCATTGTTTCGTATCGGTCCGCATCTCAGATACAGACCGATACAAACTCAGCAAGCGAGGGCAAGCGAATGGCTTTAAGCCCTGATCAAGGCAGGGCCAGGGCTTGTTTCAACTGATCCACCAAGGTTGGCGTCATGTAGTGCGGCCCGTCGAACAGGTAGAGCGGATAGCCTGCATAGGCCGCCAGTTGTGGCTTGAGCTCCTCGACCGTGGCGGAGCGGAAGCCACCGCCGTATTTGGGGCGAAAGGCTTCGACGATGATCCGCACGCGATTCTGGCCAAGCCGATCACGCAGGGCGTCGGCGTAGTTGCGGGCAACCGGGGCGGTGCGGGCATAGACGCCAACGCCGTCCTGGAAGAACACGCCGATGTCGTTCGGCAACCATTGCTTGAGCCAGTCTGCGGTAGCGGCGGGGCCGATGTTGGCGCCGTCATAGACGCTGATCCACAGTGGGCGTGGGAGCTTGGCCAGCAAGGCCGGCAGCTCTGTGGCGCCCGACCAGCTGGGGTCGACCTCAGCCGGAAAGTACCAACCGGTGACATGCAATGGCGTCGGCAACCCGGCAATGCGCTCCGACAGCGTCGCCAGTTGCTTGATGTTTTCTCGTGAGCGGTTCTCGCTGAAATAGCCGGCCAGCCCGAGGATGACATCCTGGGCCCACGGCGTCTTGGCGATGCGCGCCCAGTCGGGCAGAACCGGTACGCTGGGCAGGCCGGTGCCGGGCACGAAGGCCTGGTCGTCCACCACCGTCCATTGCACGAGCAGCTCGTGCACCCCCAGTTTTTCCCAATTGCCGCTGATGCCGACGGTCTGGTTGTCCGGCTGCCAGGCGATGCCGACGATGTTCGGTGTCGTGGTGGTCATTATGTAGTACGTCCCTGTACCTGCGCTGAGGAGTGCGGCCACAAACAGCGCCGCGATGGTCTTGCGATTGATGAACTTTGCGAAGCTATTCAAACAAGTCCCTTCTGGATGCAGTGTAGTCGCGGTTCGGCAAAGCGAGCCGCTTTTCGTACGGACGAACCGAATATCCCACCAACGTCCTCAGTAGGAGTAGGTCAGGCGCGCGAACACGCCTTTGGCCCGATCCTCGCCAAACACCCTGGCCCGGTATTGCAGGGACAGGTCCACATAGGAGCGTGGCGCGTTGTAGACGTCTTCCCGGAACCAGTAACGTACGTTGTTTCCTATCCCGATTCCCCCGGCGTCGCCGGAAGAAAAGCCGCCGCCGGCTTCGCTCTTCATCTTGGAATCGTAGTCGATCGCTGCGACAACATGGGGGAAGGTCACCCAGCGCGAGCCGGTTCCACCGATGGCATAGCTGCGGCCCACTTGCCATTCGCTGTTGAAGTAGTCTCGCGAGTCGTTGATGTAGTGGCCGACCTCGGCGTACAGCTGCGAAGTCCACCAGCTCGGCACATCGACCCGCAGATCGGTGCCGATGCTCGAACCGTAGCCCAGTCGCACCAGCCAGTCGCCGTCGACATTGGAAGAACCCAGCGGGAAGGTCCGTTCAAGGGCGGCCATGATGTTGACCGAACTGAAGGGCTTGACCCGCACGCCGAGGGCGCCTTGCAAGGCATCCGCGCCCGTGTCCGAATCGCTGTTCTTGCTCCATAGGGTGTCGGTGATGCGTCCGTAGAGTTCGACAAAGCGGCCATTGCGATAGCCCAGCGGACGCCACGACAGTTCGGTGCTGTTTTGCAGCAGGTCATTGCTTTCGCTGCCGCTGCTGCTGGTGCCCGGGGCGGCGCTCAGGCCACTGGAACTGTTGCCGCGATAGCTGGTGGTGCTGGTCAGGCCGATAGTGCGCGAAACATCGCCCACGGTGCGACGGGTATCGAACAGCTGTTGTGCAGACAGCGGAGTCTCCGCGGTTTTTTGCCCATCGATGACACGCTTGAAGTACCCCACGGCTTCGTCGTCTTCATGCAGGCGCATGGCGTTGTAGGCGGCGTCCTGGGCCGCCGTCGTGGTCAGTGGCGTGCTGGCGTCGGCCTTGCGGAACGCCGCGTGGGCCGCCTCGTCGTCGCCGGCCTGCATCGAGAGGTAGGCGACCTGCAGGTCACTCACCGATGCCAGTTCGCCGCTGGCCCCGGCTTCTTGCAGGCGTTCGCGGGCGGTGCGGCGCTGGCCGATGGCGGCATACAGCCCGGCTTCTTCGTAGGCCGGCAGGCTGCCTAGCGCCAGGGCGCGGGTAAAGTCATCCCGGGCACCGGCATCGTCCCCGGACTGCTGGCGCAGGCGTCCACGCATGACCAATAGCCGCGCGTCGTCGCCATGGGTTTGCAGGCCTTCGCTGGCGGCGCTGATGGCTTCGGGCAGATGTTTTTGCTCCGTCAGGGCGCTGACCAGCAGGTGCCGATAAGCCGGGTTCTGCGGCGCGCGCGCCACGGCCTGGTTCGCCAGGGCGACTGCGGTCGCCGGGTCTTTGCGGGCGAGGGCGGCATAGGCCTGGGACGCCAGCGCAGTACCGGCATCATGGGAGCTGCCCGGCCAGATCGCACAGGTCAGGCCGAAGGTGCTTTCCTGGCACTCCAGGGGCGGTGGTGGAAATTGGGCCAGGCTGTTCGGGCCTTTGTTTTTCTGGCGCAGCGCTGCACGGGCTGCACCGCTGCGACGGGTCACCTCATCGCTGTCGTCGTTGCCCAGCGTCTGTAACTGCTCCAACGCGTGCTGAGGCTCACCGCGTGCCAGGGCGGCGTCGACGGCAAAGAGACGGATGTCCCGGCGCTCGCTTGGCGACAAGCCGGGCAGGGACAGGGCTCGGTTCAGATCGGCCTGGGCTGGCTGTAACTTGCCCTGGCGATCCCGGGCATAGCTGCGCAGGATCCATGGCGCGGCTTGGCGATCGTCCAGCGCCAGCGAGCCCGCGGCAGCCTGTTCGGCAGCGGGGTAATCCTTCGCCGTGAGCAGGGCACTGATGAGCAGTTGCTGGTTGGCGGCGATCTCTGGCGCCCAGGCCACGGCTTTGCGCGCCTGGTCCACGGCGAGGGCGGCGTTGCCTTGCTCCAGGGCGCGATAGCCCTGGATCGCCAGTGGCACGGCCAGTTGACGGCGAATGGCTTTGCGGCGCATCAACAACGTGTTGTCGTTGGCAAAGACACCAAGGGCATCGGTGGTGGCCCGGTCGGCTTCTTCCAGGCGTTGCTGGCGCTGCAAGGAGTCGATCAGCAACAGGCGATATTCACGGCGACGGGGTGCTTGAGTGATTGCCTTGCGGGCCGATTGCGCGGCCAGGCCGAACTGTTCGCGGTCATAGGCCTTGAACCCCCGGGACGCGGCGACAAAACCCGGTGCCGCGCTGGCGGGGCGAGACGCTGCCAGGGGCTGGGGTTGGTCGCGCAGTTTCTTGTCCCGCTCGGCCAACTCAATCAGGGTGTTCAGGCGTGTTACGTCGGCACGTTGGCGCAGGGCTTCGCGTGCCTTGGCGATGGCCAGGTCGTAGTCCTTGCGTTCGTAGGCGCTGTAGGCTTCGTTGGCGGCGGTATAGGCCGGACCGGACAGTGGCAGCGGCAACGTTTCGGCAAGTGCAAACGCTGGTATCAGGCTCAGCCCCGTGGCCAAAAGGGTCAGGAAGGGGCGGTTCATGCCGGGAGCTCCGTTGGGTAGAGGTCGTGCTGACGGGCCACGGCCTGTTCGATCGTCGAACGTGGCAGCACACCGCTGTCGACCAGGTAATCGCCGATGCGGCCGTGGTGTTGCGGCCGGTACTGGAGCATGACGCGACTGAATTCGTCGCGATCGAGCAGACCCATTTCGATCAACAGGTCGCCCAGCAGCGGCGCCCGAGCATTTGGCACAGTGTGGCCGTTGCGTACAGGCAGCTTGCGCAACAGCGCGAGAATTTCGCTTTCCCGGGCGATCAGTTGCACCGGCTCGCTGCCCAGCTCGGCGCTGACCTGTTGCAGGCCTTCATCGGGCAAGGGGTTGGCGACGGCGATCTGTTCGCAGCCTTCGCTATTGCGTCCCAGGGGCACGACCCGCCAGCGCAAGGCAAATTCGGGGCTCAACGAGGACGTCGAGGCAGCGGCTTTCTCGGCGACATCAAAGACCCGGGGCAGGTCATTCTGGAACGCGATGGCTTCGGCCAGGGTTTCATCGTCCAGCCAGCCGTTATTGAGCAGAATTCGCCCTAAAGGCACGTTGCGCGACTTTTGTTCGTCGAGCGCGCTTTGCAGGGCCGTGTCGCTGATGGCCTGCCAGGACAGCAACACGCTGCCCAGGCGGCGTGGCGCGATGGCGACCAGGTCGGTGGAAGGAAAGTCGTGCATGGTCTTGTCCCAGACCAGCTTGCGATTCATCACCTTGCCCACCAGGAACATGCGCCAGGCCCGGGAGGCGGCCATGAAGTTGACGAAGTTGCCCACCAGCATGCGGGGCATGGACAGCAAGCCATGCTGCCAACCGTACAGCACGGTGGTGAAGTAATAGCGGTGCAGGATGCGCCAGGCCAAGGCGACGCCGTTGGCCAACAGCAGGTATTTGACCAGACCATTGGTTTCAAACGGGGTGGGGAAGGTGACATCCCACAAGCCGCTGTTGCGCAAAATGATCAAGCCCAGCAGTTGCACCAGAATGATGTAGGCGATGATGCTGACAAACGCCGTCACCACCCCCTTGCGATCACGAAACAGCAGGTATCGGTTGGCCAGCGAGCCGTGCCAGCCCATCTGCTCCCAGCCTTGCAAGCCGATGCCCAGGGTCCAGCGGGCTTTCTGCCGGAAGGCGGTGCGGAACGTGTCCGGGAAAAACTCGCGCACGCACAGTGGCATCGTCAGGGTCGATTCGTAAGGTTTGCGGAACCAGGATTTGCGCAGCACCCGGAACTGCACCGGGAAACGTACGAAAATCGCATTCATGCCGACCTTGGCCAGGCGCGCGCCAACGTCGTAGTCCTCGGTGAGGCTGTCGGTGTTGAACGGCTGGTTTTCGGTTTCACCGGCCAGCACCCGCAGGGCGCGATGGGAAAAGCAAGTGCCAACGCCGGCCGAGGGCACGGTGTCGGTCATGCTTTCACGCACCACCAGGTCCTTGCCGTGCCATTCGGCGAACTCGTCCATGTAGACGCCCGCCACCCATTCGTACCAGTTGCGCTCCAGCGACACCACAGGCAACTGGATCATGTCCTTGCGTGGCAACAGATAGTTGAACAGACGCAGTTCCAGCGGATGCAGCACGTCCTCGCTGTCGTGCAGGACGACGCCAGCGAAGGTCATGCCATGGGTTTTCTCATGCAGGAAAATCGCCTGGATCACCCAGTTCAGGCAGTCGGCCTTGCAGGTCGGCCCGGCATGGGGCACTTCCACGCGATGCAGTTGCTTGTAACGCCTGCGCATCCGTTCGACTTCGTCGATGGTGCGCTGGTCGTTGATGTACGTACCGACGAAGACCACGTAGTTCTGGTAGTCGAGTGTCGACACCATGTTCTCGATCATCGGCGCGATGACGTCGTATTCCAGCCAGGCCGGCACCATGATCGCCAGGGGCTGTTCGTCCCGGGCCAACAATTGCTCGACGGTCAGCGGCCGGTAGCGGCGGTCCACGGTGAACTTGCGGTACAGGCGACGAGACCAGTACCACACGTCAACGATCAGATCGTCCAGGCTGGAGATCAGGATCAGCACCGCGACCACGATGGTCGCGATCTCCAGGTAGTTGTAGTAATGGGCCAGCCAATAGGGCCAATAAAGCGACGTCATCGAAAGGTACCGTTACTGGCGATTGCGACGGGCACTACGGCCTGCCAGCAACAAGAGGAGGAACAGGATAAAGGCGCCTGGAATCAGCCAGAGCAGCGAAGGTTTACGCCAGGCGTCCAGGCCCTTGGGTTCTTCGCGGCCGATCAGCAGGCTACCGCTTGGGTCTTGGGTATCGAAGATCGCCACGGCCCCGTTGTTGCCCAGGATCGCCACGTCGCCACGGGTCAGCACAATCGGCTTGGCCAGGCTTGGCGGCTGGTTGCCCAGGGCCCGGTAGACCAGGCCATGCTGGCCTGCGGTCTGCACCACTTGCAGCGAGGCCAATTGGTTGAGGGGTTGTACGTCCAGCAACACCTGGTCCTTGTGGTTGATGCGCAGGCGACCTTGCTCGTCGACCTGGACCGATTCCTTGCTGTCCTTGAGCGGCAACTCGAAGGCCAGGAAGGCTTTGTCCGGGCTGACGACGGCTTTCGGATCAGCGCTGACCTTGAGCTGCGCGCGCAGCGGCGATACACCGCTGGTATCGGCCACCGAAATGACCCGCGCCAGGCTGCTGGCCGGTTGGTCGAGGTAGGCCTGGGGAACCAGTATCTGGGTGTCCACCGCGAAGCGTGCGGCCATGCCGGAGAAGTCGTCGTCCAGCGAGGTTTTTTCCAGGACGATGTGGCTGGTCGGCAGGACCGATACCGGGAAGGCTTGCGGCGTTTCCAGGCAGCGGTCGCTGACCGGCTGGCGCTGGAACGATACGCGCAAGGTGTTCTTCGAGCCCAAGGCGTAGCGTGGGATGTGGGCCTGGATGCGCTGTGACTCACCATCGGTGGTCAGTTGTTGCGCGCCGATCAGGAAATCATTGAAAAACAGTGAGGCCACCGGTGCTGTAGCGGAAGCCCCCGGTGCTGCGGAGACGTCCACCACGGCCGTGACCGGCAGGCGACCGTCGTAGGCCACGCTGCCCAGAGGGAACGAGGTGCTCCAGTCGAATCGCGAGGCTACGTCGAAGTTGCCAGGGGCGCCGCCCAGCCGCGCCAGGGCCACACGGCCATCGTCGCTCAACGGTGTTTGCGCTTCGCTGACGGTCAATTGGCGACTTTTCGCCAGTTTGCTCCACGCCGAACCGAGCAGCGACAAGGCTTTGCCAGTGGATTGCGGGGCGATCATCAGGACCGGGCGAGTGCCGAGCAGCGCCAGGCTTACGTTGTCGGTGCCGGCGCTCGCCAGCGCCGCGTTGACGTGCTGTTCGCGCCATTGGGTCAGTGCGCTGGCGGCCGTTGCGTCGAGGCCTTGGACCTGGCTTTGCAAGGCGTCCAGGGACTGGTTGATGGCCTTGAGCAGTTCCGGGTCGTTGATCGCCAGGTCTGCCTGTACGTTCGGGGTCTGGCCCAACACCAGCAGTGCACCGATCTCGGCCGGGTTGGCCAAGGTGTGCGGGCCTTTGCCGTTGAGGCTGGCGAAGGCTGGAATGCTCAATAACTCGGCAGGGATGCGCAGGCCGCTCAGGTCCACGCTGTCCTGCACGACAGGGAAGGGCAGGATGCGGCTGTGTTTGCCGATGCGCTCCAGTGCGACACCCAGGCGCCAGGCCGAATCGTAGCTGGCGGCGGACAACGAGCCAGGGGCGACGAGGATGCCGGGCTCACCGGGCAGGGCGGCCCAAGCCGCACCGACGTCGCGCAACTGGCTGGCGTCGTAGCTGTAGTTCAGGCGCGTTTCAGGCTGGATGCGCAGCACGTTGCCGATGACCCGATCGTCTTGACACAACGGCCGAGACACTATCGAGGACCAGGCAATGCCCAGGCGCACCAGGCCGTTGTCACGCGCGGCCTTGTCGACGCCGAGTGTGGCGCTGGCATCGCCTTGTGCCTCGCTGAGCCCTTCGGCACGCACCGGGTAGCCATCAAGGGACAGCAGCAGGGTGTTGCGACCGCCTTCGCCGTTGAGGTAGTTGGCATCCAGTTGCAAGGTTGCGTCATTGAGGGCAACGCCGGCGGGCACCGGCAGGTAGAGCTCGCGGCGGGCGTCGCTGGCGCTCAAGAGGATCGGCGCAGTGATGCCCAGGTCGCTCAAGCGCACTTCACGTGTCTGGCGGGTATCGGCGTTGAGTCGATGAATAGCCTGGGTCAGCGGGCTGTCCGCAGCCAGGGCAAAGGTCGGCATGAGCGCGAGCAGGCTCAGGCCACAGGCAAGGGCGCTGAGCGCGCCCGTAGGGATGGCAACGGAAGGCTTCATTCAGGCAAATCTCGATCTGATAAGGGTGGATAGCAGTTATGAGGTGAAATCGGCGAGCAACTCTTGTGGTTCGGACGTTGGCGCGTGTGCCAATTCCTGGAACGAATGCGCCTGGCCCACGACAAAGTCGCTGACCGGGCGGCCCATCAGGGTATCGACGATGCGTTGGCTGGCCTTGCCATCGCCATAGGGGTTGGCGGCCTGTGACGCACGACGCCACAAGGCCTGGTCGTCGAACAGCGCGTCCACACCGGCGATGATCGAGGCCGGGGAGGTGCCCACCAGGCGCACAGTGCCTGCGGCCACGGCTTCGGGGCGTTCGGTGACGTCGCGCATCACCAGCACCGGCTTGCCCAGGGACGGCGCTTCTTCCTGCACGCCGCCAGAGTCGGTGAGGATGACGTGGGCGTGTTGCATCAGGCGCACAAAGGCCAGGTAGTCCAGCGGCTTGATCAAGTGCACATTGAGCAGGTCGCCCAGCTGTTCGGTAACCGGCCCGAGCACGTTCGGGTTGAGGTGCACCGGGTAGACGATCTGGATATCCGGGCGCTGGGCCAGTTGGCGCAGGGCCTTGCAGATGTCCAGGAAACCCTCGCCGAAATTCTCCCGGCGGTGGCCGGTTACCAGCAGCAGCTTGCGTCCGGTTTGCAGGAACGGGAACTGTTGGTCCAGTTCGTCACGCAACCGGGCATCGTCATCGATGCGTCGGGCCGTCAGTTGCAGCGCGTCGATCACGGTATTGCCGGTCACCAGGCAACGGCCTTGCAGACGCTCGCCCAGCAGGTTGTCGCGCGATTGTTCGGTGGGAGCAAACAGCAGGTCGGCGCTGAGGTCGATGCAGCGGCGGTTCATCTCTTCCGGCCAGGGGCTGTAGATGTCACCGGTGCGCAGACCGGCTTCCACATGGCCGACGGGAATGCGTCGATGGAAGGCGGCCATCGAAGCGACCATGGCCGAAGTGGTATCGCCATGGACCAGTACCCGATCCGGCCGGGTCTGCTCCAGTACCGGGTCGATGGCGCTGTACAACGCGGCGGTCAGGGAGTTGAGCGTCTGGTGCGGCGTCATCACGTCGAGGGTGAAGTCGGCCTTGAGGTCGAACAGGTCCAGCACCTGCTTGAGCATGCTTTGATGCTGGCCGGTGACGCAGATCAGCGACTCGATACCGGGTTCTGCGGCGAGGGCCTTGACCAAAGGTGCCATCTTGATGGCTTCTGGACGGGTACCGAAGATCGAAAGGATCTTGATCCGTGAGTCTTGAATAGCGATGACGTCCTTCCTCGCGCAGTTTTCTGCGCCGCACAACAGCCGTCCAAGCACAACAATGTGGTTGGGCAAGCCAGCGGTCTAAGTTAATTGGATCCAATATCAGTTAGATACTTACGAGCACGGGAAGTGACGTAGTGGCATCTTGATCTGGGCCGTCAAATTAATAACATTAAAGCTCGTTGCCGCAAAGTTTTATATGTGAAGTTTAAATATTTTTTTAAAAGGGGCTTCGTGGAAGGGCGAAAAAGAGGCTCTTCTGGAGATCTTTAGAATCTTATTACTATTTGATTAATAAGGATTTTTTTGTCTTTTTTCGAGATGCAGCGTGGCTGCGCGGGCGGCAGTAGGCGATGCTGACGGTTTTTTGACAGGCGGCGCCAATGTTTTTGTAAGAGATTTGCTCGCCATTAAAATGGCGCCTACATATTGTCAAAGTTGCTTAGTTCTCTAGTACCTTAGTGCCAATTCTTATAAGTGTGTAAAAAGTTCCATTTAAATTACGTTTTTATTTTAAAAGATTCACGCATGTGCACATTGTCGATGTTTATAAGCGGCGTGATTCTTAATTGGACTGAGTGATGTTTGATACGTTCTTGAATAGCTCTAATGCCCTCGCAAACCCAATTCGCCTCTAGCCGATAATCGCACGCTTTGTAATGTGTTCGCGCCAGGGATATTGACCGAACTAACTGGTTGGTACATTTTAGGCGCCGTACGTCTTGCGACGCATTGCCAAGACCATAATAAAAAAGTAGAGGAACACCTCATGCGGATCTATCTGCAAACCCCCGATGCCTTTCCCTCGCTCTGTCGCACCTGGTCTGGAATTCCCTGCAGTACCTGCGTCTGGATTCGATAGCGGACACCGCTACCGTTCCACCGCGCCGGTTGGACCCCCGGCATCCGACAATCCGAGAGGCCTTCAAGATGACAAAAGTCGTCGATCTGTATTTCAAGCTGCTCAAGCTACTGATCGTGTTGTGCATGGTCGCGATGATCGTGCTGGTGTTCGGCAATGTGGTGCTGCGTTATGCCTTCAACTCTGGCATCAGTGTGTCGGAGGAGCTGTCGCGCTGGTTCTTCGTCTGGATGATTTTTCTCGGTGCCCTGGTGGCGCTCAAGGACCGTGCTCACCTGGGCATGGACAGCCTGGTCAAGCGCCTGCCGCCGGCCGGCAAGCGTATCTGCCTGGTCATCAGCCATCTTTTGATGTTGTACATCTGCTGGCTGATTTTCAGTGGCAGTTGGCAACAGGCAGCGATCAACCTGAATGTAGTTGCCCCGGCGTCAGGATTGTCCATGGCGCTGTTTTATGGTGCCGGCCTGGTGTTTGGCGCCAGTGCCGCAGCGATCCTGCTTTACGAGCTCTACCTGGCGCTGTTCGGCAAGCTGGGGGATGACGAGTTGGTGATGGTCAAGGACAACGACGCCGAGGTGATCACGCCTAATCCCATCACCCCCGACCACATCAAGAGTACCCGCCCATGACACTGGTTATTTTCCTCGGGTCCTTGATTGGCAGCATGGCACTGGGCATGCCCATCGCGTTTGCCTTGCTGGTGGTCAGCGTGGCGTTGATGTTCTACCTGGATCTGTTTGACGCGCAAATCATTGCCCAGAACCTGCTCAACGGGGCGGACAGCTTCCCGCTGATGGCCGTGCCGTTCTTCATGTTGGCCGGCGAAATCATGAATGTCGGCGGCCTGTCCAAACGCATCGTCAACATTGCCATGGCGCTGGTGGGGCACAAGCGTGGTGGCCTCGGTTATGTGGCGATCATCGCGTCCTGCCTGCTGGCGTCGCTCTCCGGTTCGGCCGTGGCCGATGCGGCGGCATTGGCGGCGTTGCTGGTGCCGATGATGGTGTTGGCCGGGCATAACCGGGCACGCTCGGCGGGTTTGATTGCCGCCGGTGGCATTATCGCGCCGATCATTCCGCCGAGCATTGGCTTCATTGTCTTTGGCGTGGCGTCCGGGGTGTCGATTTCCAAGTTGTTCCTGGCCGGCATCGTGCCAGGGATCATGCTCGGCGCGGCGCTCGCCATTGCCTGGTGGTTCGTCTCCCGCAGCGAGAATGTCGAGACGCCACCCAAGCAATCCCGTGCCGAGGTCCTGCGGGCACTGGTCGAGGGCAGCTGGGCCATGGGCTTGCCGATCATCATTATTTTCGGCCTCAAATTCGGCATTTTCACCCCGACAGAAGCGGCAGTGGTGGCGGCGGTCTATTCGCTATTCGTCTCCCTGGTGATCTACCGGGAAATGAAAGTCAGCCAGTTGTACGAGGTGATCCTGTCCTCGGCCAAGACCACCTCGGTGGTGATGCTGCTGGTCGCCGCCGCGATGGTTTCTTCCTGGCTGGTGACCATTGCCGACTTGCCAGGCCAATTGGCGGCGGTGCTCGAACCGTTCATGGATAGCCCGACCCTGCTGTTGGTAGTGATCATGCTGATGATCATCCTGGTCGGTACGGTCATGGACATGACGCCAAGCATCCTCATCCTCACACCGGTGCTGATGCCGGCGATCACCCAGGCGGGCATCGACCCGGTTTACTTCGGCGTGTTGTTCCTGATCAACACCGCCATCGGCCTGATTACCCCGCCCGTGGGCACTGTGCTCAACGTGGTGAGCGGGGTTTCCAAGCTCAATATCGAAGAAATCGTTCGTGGCGTGTGGCCGTTCCTGCTAGCGCAACTGGCGGTGCTGTTCCTGCTGGTCCTGTTCCCGCAACTGGTCCTGGGACCCCTGAAGTTCTTCACCGGTTAATGCCGGTGCAAGCCGTAGTAGCTCGACTTAAAAACAATAATGATCGGAGAGTGACATGGGACAACTGATGAAAACCCTGATGGCCGGGGCGTGCGCAACGGGACTGCTGCTGGGTAGCGTGGTCAGTCACGCTGATGAAATTCGCGAGCGCACCCTGCGATTCGCGTTCCAGAACGTCAAGGAACATCCACAAGGGCAGGGCGCGCAGAAGTTCGCCGACCTGCTCAGCGAAAAGAGCGCTGGCAAGATCAAGGTCCGCCTGTTCCCCGGCGGTACCCTAGGCGGCGACGTGCAAACGGTGTCGGCGTTGCAGGGCGGTACGCTGGACATCACCGTGCTCAACTCCGGCATCCTGGCCGCCCAGGCACCGGATTATGCCATGCTCGATTTCCCGTTCCTGTTCAACAACGTCGAGGAAGCCCATGCGGTCATCGATGGGCCGGTCGGGCAGAAGCTGGCCGCGCAACTGGACAGCAAAGGGCTGGTCGGGCTGGGTTATTGGGACCTGGGTTTCCGTAACCTGACCAACAGCAAGCACCCGGTGACCAAGCTTGAAGACATGCAGGGCTTGAAGATTCGCGTCATCCAGTCGCCGATCTACCTGGAGACCTTCTCCGCCCTGGGCGCCAACCCGGTGCCGATGGCGTTCCCCGAGGTCTACACGGGCCTTGAGCAGCACACCATCGACGGTCAGGAAAACCCGTTCACCGTGATTGAGGGCAACAAGTTCTACGAGGTGCAGAAGTATCTCTCCGTCACGGGCCACATCTTCAACCCGCAGTCGTTGATCATCAGCCAGAAAACCTGGAACCGCCTCAACGACGATGAGAAGGCGATGATTCGCGCGGCCGCGACTGAGGCGCAGAAGTTCCAGCGTGAAGTCACGGCGGCGGGCATGGACAAGGCCAAGGTGACGTTGGCCGGCGCGATGACCGTGAACGAAGTCACCCCGGCCGAGAAAGATCGCTTTCGTGAGCGTGTGCAACCGGTGATCGACAAGTTTGCCAAATCCCTGGACGGCGACCTGGTGAAGACGATGTACGACGAAATCGCCAAGGTGCGGGCGGCGCAGTGAGGCAGATAGGTCAGTCCTGAACAGACCCAACCCCATGTGGGAGCGAGCTCGCTCCCACAGGAAATTTGCGGTGGACGCTAATCCCAAGGCCTGCACGACCCCATGTGGGAGCGAGCTTGCTCGCGATAGCGGTGCGTCAGCCAACATCAATGCGGTAGACGTGACGCCATCGCGAGCGAGCTCCCACAGGTTTTTTTGTTTCGTCAGCGAACGGTTATTGGGCGGCGGGAACGGCCAGCCATTGCCCAATCACTTTCTGGTAGCTGCCATTGGCCTTGCTCAGGTGCAGCCACTGATCGACGTACATCTTCCAGGTGTTGTCATCCCGAGGCAGCAGGTAGGCCTTCTCGCCATATTGCAGGTAGCGGGTCGGGTTGACCGCGCACAGGCCGGGCTTGAGTTTTTGCTGGTAGAGCGCTTCTGACGCGTCGGTAATCATCACGTCGGCTTTCTTGTCCAGCAGTTGCTGGAAGATGGTCACGTTGTCGTGGAAATTCAACTGGCCGTTGGGCAGGAACGCCCGGACGAAGGCTTCGTTGGTGCCGCCGGCCGGCTCCACAAGACGCACCGAAGGCTGGTTCATCTGCTCGAGGGTCTGGTAGCGCTCCTTGTCTTCGCAACGCACCAGCGGGATCTTGCCATCCACGTCCAGGGTGTTACTGAAATAGGCTTTCTTCTGGCGCTCCAGCGTCACCGAAATCCCACCCATGCCGATGTCGCATTGACCGGCAACCATATCCGGCATCAGGGTTTTCCAAGTGGTCTGCACCCATTGCACTTTGACGCCCAGGCTGGCGGCCAGCGAGCGCGCCATGTCGATGTCGATGCCTTCGTATTCGCCGGTTTCGGTTTTAAAGGTATAGGGCTTGTAGTCGCCGGTGGTGCACACCTTCAGTTCGCCGCGTTGCAGGACCTGGTCCAGCAGCGAAGGTGCCGGTTCGGCCAGGGCGCCGCCGGAGAGCGCCAACAGGCCACAGAGCGTCATCGAGCTTGTTATGTTTTTCATAGTGATTGGACGTCTCGTAACGGAAGGGAACAAGACCGGGGAGTGTAGTGAAAGCGGCTGCTCGCTGTCACGGCGGTGTTGGCCGTGAACAGTCAGCTGAGCGTAGTCTCGGGAGGCTGTCGCTGCAGGCTGTCCAGGTAGGCGCAGAACATATCGGCCATGGCGTCGCTATAGATGGCAACTTCCACGGGAGAACGGGGTGCGGATGAAAATCGCTTGCCCACGGTACTCAGCGTGGTGATCACCAGGTCACCTGCCAGGGCGCGGGCCTGTGCAGGGACGGCTGGCAGTGCTTGCAGCATGAAGGCGTCCACCGACTGCTGTACCGCCATCCGTGCGGCCTGGTGCTCGGGGGCGTCGCGGTAGAGTGGTGCGGCGTCGTTGAGCGCGACGCGTATCTGGGCCTCGTCGCATTCGGACTGGATGAACGCCCGCACGAGGTTGCGCAGTCGCTCGAAGGGTGGCTTGCGGTTGTCCTCAAGGATCTCGCGCAGCATATCGCTGGTTTGTCGCCATTCATCACTTTGCAGGCGGAACAGGATCGCCGCTTTGTTCGGGAAGTACTGATACACCGAGCCGACGCTCACGCCGGCTCGCTCGGCAACCCGGGCCACCGTGAAACGTGCCGCGCCCTGGGTCGCCAGAACCTGAACAGCCGCCTCCAGAACGGCGGCGACGAGCTCGGTGGAACGTGCCTGTTGCGGCTGTTTGCGCGAGGAAATCTGCGGGCTTGAGCGTTCGGACATACGGGCATGAGCCTCGGAAGGGAATGCGAATAGGAAATGCGACGGATTGTTCGTATCTTGAATGCGACGAATTGATCGCATTCTAGTCGGCTCCACAGACAACGTTCAACGTCACATCGCATCCTTTCTGTGAGTAGGGTTATGACTCAAAAAAACGTTCATCAGGGCGCCTCCTTGGCGCCCCAGGCAACCGTCGGCGCCAAGCCGGTGCTCAAGCTGTTGCCACTCACGCTGACGGTATTCATCGGTTTTCTGACCCTGGGCATGCAATTGCCGGTATTGCCCCTGCACCTGCATGACACGCTGGGCATGGGCACGTTGGTCATCGGCTTGGTGGTCGGCGCACAATTTGCCGCGGCGCTGTTGTCCCGCGCCTGGGCCGGCAACTTCGCCGACATGCGCGGTGGCAAGCGCGCCGTCATGGTCGGCCTGGTGACGGCGGCGGTTTCCGGGTTGGTTTATCTGCTGTCCCTGGCGTTCGTTGCCACGCCTGTCACGTCGGTCTGGCTCTTGCTGGGAGGGCGTGTCCTGTTGGCGCTGGGCGAAAGCCTGATCGTCACCGGCGCGTTGGGGTGGGGCATCGGCCTGGTCGGCGCGCAGCATGCCGGCAAAGTCATGGCCTGGAATGGTATCGCCATGTACGGCGCCTATGCCCTGGGCGCTCCGCTCGGCGTGGCGCTGAATAGCGGCTGGGGATTCACCGGCATTGCCGTCGCGACGATTTTCATCCCGCTGCTGGCGCTGGCGATTGTCGCGGGTGTCCGGGCTGTCGCCCCTACGGCGACCCGGCGGGCACCGTTCTACAAGGTGCTGGGCGCGGTGTGGGTGCCAGGCATGGGGTTGGCGTTTTGCAGCGTTGGCTTCGGTGTCATCACGGCTTTTATCGCACTGTTGTTTGCGGCCAGGGATTGGGGCAATGCCTCTCTGGCGTTCACCGCGTTCGGGCTGGCGTTCATCGGTGCGCGCCTGCTCTTTGGGCACCTTCCAGACAAGATCGGCGGCGCGCGTGTCGCCCTGGTCTGTGTGGTGATCGAAGCCGTCGGGCAATTGCTGATCTGGGGTGCCGACACTGCGGTGATGGCCTATCTGGGCGCAGCGCTCACCGGCTTCGGCTATTCCCTGGCCTTCCCGGGCTTTGGGGTGGAGGCGGTGAAGCGTGCGCCACCGCAGAACCGCAGTCTCGCCATGGGGGCCTATGTCGCGTTCCTGGACATTTCCCTGGGGCTGAGCAGCCCGTTGGCTGGGGCGTTGGCGGGCACATGGGGGATCGGCGCGGTTTACCTGGGCGGGGCCGTGACGGTGATGCTGGCCTTTGTCGTGGCGCTGACATTGATGATGCCAGGGGTACAAGGCCGGCAGCCGGCTTGAGCTGCGCCAGAAGTGAGTCTGTGTTGCTCGATGGTTCTAATCAGGAGTTGAAACATGCATGTATTCGTTACCGGTGCCACGGGCTGGGTTGGGTCTGCCGTGGTCCAGGAATTGATCGGTGCCGGCTATCAGGTCACCGGCCTGGCCCGTTCCGATGACAAGGTTGCCGCACTGGCCGCGACCGGCGCGAAGGTGGTCCGCGGGACATTGGATGACCTCGACGTCCTATACCAGGCGGCTTCGACGGCGGACGCGGTGATTCACACCGCGTTCAATCATGACTTCTCGCGGTTTGCCGAGAACGCTGAGCAGGACCGCCATGTGATCGAAGTATTGGGCAGCGCGCTGCAGGGAACCGAACGGCCGCTGCTGGTGACGTCCGGCCTGCTGGGCTTGACCCAGGGGGCGAGCGAGCTGGAGGTGCCCAGCCCAGCTTCGCCGCGTAAATCCGAAACGGCGGCCCGGACGCTGGTCGAGCGCGGTGTGCGCTGCGCGACCGTGCGGCTGGCACCCTCGGTCCATGGCCTCGGCGACCACGGGTTCGTTCCGATCCTGATTCGCCTGGCCCGGGAGACGGGCGTTTCGGCCTATCTTGGGGATGGCGTCCACTGCTGGTCGGGCGTGCACCGGCTGGACGCCGCACGGGTCTATCGGCTGGCGCTGGAGCAGGGCGTGACGCAGTCCGTCTACCATGCCGTCGCCGACGAGGCTGTGCCGTTCAAGGACATTGCCCAGGCGATCGGTCGTGGCCTGGGGTTGCCGGTGGAATCCCGGGAGCGTGAGCATTTCGGCTGGTTCGCCCACATGGCGGGCGCGAACATGGCGGTGTCCAGCGCATACACCCGTGCCTTGTTGGGCTGGACGCCGAGCGGCCCGAGTCTGTTGGCCGATCTTGAACAGCCTGGCTATTACCACGCCGATTGAAATGAATAACCTGTGGCGAGGGAGCTTGCTCCCGCTGGGTTGCGCAGCGACCCCAATATTTTACGGTCGCTGCGCAACCGAGCGGGAGCAAGGGCTGTGTGAGGTCTAGCGGGAAATGATCCCGTGATCGATCGCGTATTTCACCAGGGCTGCGGGTTTGTCGATGTTCAGCTTGCGGCGAATGCTCAGGCGATGGGTCTCGACGGTGCGTACGCTGATGTCCAATTCACGGGCCATTTCCTTGTTGTTCAGGCCCTGGACCATTTTGGACAACACCTGGCTCTCGCGCGGCGTCAACTCGTTATCGGTGTGCGGGTCGGTGGCGAGCCGCTGGGCGATCTCGGCACTGTAGAACGTGCCGCCGCTGATGATGGCTTCGATGGCCGCGATGATTTCCCGCGACGGCGCGTTCTTGAGTACGTAGCCGCTGGCACCGGAGCGCACGGACTCGCTCACGTACTCGTAATTGTCGTACATGCTGAGGATGAGGATCTTGAGGCTGGGGTATTGCTTGCCCAGCAGCCGGGTCAACTCGAGCCCGTTCATGTCCTTGAGGCTGATGTCCATCAGCAGCAGGTCCGGTTGGCTGCGACCGACCATTTCAATCGCTTGCGCACCGTTCTCGGCTTCGCCCACCACGTCCAGTCGGGGCATTACGGACAGCAGCGCCTTGATGCCGTCGCGGACCAGGGAGTGATCATCGACCAGCGCGACGCGAATCACCGGAGGCAGGTTCATCGGCAGGTGCTCTTGTTGGAAGGGGCGCGCATCAGTTTTCCGTTACCGAGAGGTTCATGGGCAGCAGGATGTCCAGTTCGCTTCGTCCCGGTGCCGAGGTCACCTCCAGGCGTCCGCCGAAATGCTCGACCCGTTCGCGGATATTGCGCAGGCCGATGCCGGCGTGGCCGCGTTCTACTTGCGGGACGTTGAAGCCCATCCCGTCATCCACCACCGTCAGGCGCAAGGACTGGCTGGAGCCGAACAGGGTGATGCCGACGCTTTTCGCCCCGGCATGGCGCTCGATGTTGGTCAGGGCTTCCTGGGCAATGCGGAACAGTGAGACAGGGGCGCCATTTTCCAGGCGACAATCGAATTCGTTGCTTCGGTAGGACACTTCAAGCCCGCTGCGCTGTTGGAACTCGGTCGCGAGCTGGCCGATGGCGGCGGGCAGGCCCAGGGTGTCGAGCAGGGACGAGCGCAAGTCGTGGGAGATGCTACGGATCTCGCCGATGGCTTCGCCCAACCGGTCGGTCGCGTTCTTGAGGATGCCCAGGCCGTTTTCCTGGCCGTTTTCCAACACATGGCTGGCCAGTTCGAACTGGAATTTTATCGACACCAGCAACTGGCTGATGCCGTCGTGGAGCTCGCGAGAGACCCGCGAGCGCTCCTCTTCCTGCAAGCTGACGATGCGCTGGTTCAGCCGCTGCAGCTTTTTATCGGCCAGGCGATGTTCGCTGACGTTGAGGGTCATGCCGCCGGCAAATACCAGCAGGACCGCTACCAAGGCGATCGCGGCGATGGCTTGCATGGTGCTGTGGATGCCACGGGCAACTTCGTCGCGGGCTTGCTGGGTGGCGCGTTCGACATCCTCCAGGTAGATCCCGGTGCCGAGCATCCAGCCCCATTGATCGAGCATCACGACATAGGCCAGCTTGTCGGTCACCTGGCCGGAGGAGGGCTTGTTCCAGGCATAGCGCTGGAACCCTTCGCCTGACTCGGCGCTTTTGAGCAATGCCTGGATGACCGGCAGGCCGTGGGGGTCCTTCATGTCCCAGAGGTATTGCCCCACCAGTTCCGACTGGCGGGCATGCATGAGGCTGCGGCCCTGGCGGTCATACACGAAAAAATAACCGTTGATGCCGAAGCTGAGCTTGCGCAGTTCTTCCAGGACCTGCTGCTGCGCGCGCTCGTCCCCCCGGCCGTTGTCGTACAGCGGGGCGATCAGGCTCTGCGCCATCTCGACATAGTTCTTCAGCTCCGCGCGCTTGCTCGCCAGGATGCTGTCTTCGATCAGTTGCGCCTGTTGATCGCCCAACTGGCGATTGAGCGAGATCACCAAGGCACAGATGACCGCGATGGCCAGGACCAGCGGCAAAATCCCGAGGGCGACGATTTTGTGTTTGAGCAGCATCTGTACTCCTGTCCGGACTCGGCGGGGAGGCGAATGGCGGCATCATATGCCAAACCCATGGGTGAGGCATAAAACCTGTGGCGCAAGACATGTGGGAGCAAAGCTTGCTCGCGATGCAGGCGCCGCGGTTTATGAAAGACCGTATTGACTCTATCGCGGGCAAGCCTTGCTCCCACAGGGGGAATTGGGGTTCTACGTAGTACTACGGATTTATTTATTGACCCATTACAGGGATATTGGGCCGGCTCCGAATAGCCGGGGCACACTATAAAAACAATCGCCGCAATCCACTGGATATCGGCAGGAGACACGCAATGACAACCCGTCTGGTTAAACACCTCGCCTGGTTTGCCGTGGCTGTTCTGGGAGCCTGTGCGTTGAGTGTCGTGGCCTTGCGCCGCGGCGAACCCATCAACGCCCTCTGGATCGTCGTCGCAGCCGTGGCCATCTACCTGGTCGCCTACCGCTACTACAGCCTCTTCATCGCCAACAACGTGATGCAACTCGATGCGCGCCGGGCCACCCCTGCCGTGCTCAATAACGATGGCCTGGACTACGT
>NZ_JBFREY010000033.1:0-64134 GCF_052114545.1 Pseudomonas sp. KB_12
CACCGCTCTACCTGCTCCTTCCGGGCCTCGATGAACTGAAGCCCAACACCTTCGAAACTTACTTAACTCATTGAATCTCAAGGAGTTTTCCGTTTCGACTGCGCCGGAAGTGGGGCGAATTATAGACTTCCAGAATCTGCCGTCAACACTTAATTACGCTTTTGTTGCAGAAGGGACTTTCCCACCCAGCAAACGCGGGATCCGGCGCATAACCGGCGGGACTCTTAGCATCAACAGTACAGCCCCTATAAAGGCGTATATCGCCCACTCCTTCAGATCTGCCCGCACGATCCACAGCATATGCAGCAACCCAAGCCCCAGGATCAGATAAACCAGGCGATGCAATTTCTTCCAACGCACGCCAAGCCGCCGCTGACTGTAGCGATTGGATGTAACCGCCAGCGCCAGCAGACCGAGAAACCCAAGCGCCCCGACAATAATGTAAGGCCGCTTGCTCAACTCGACGCCCAGCTGCGACCAGTCGAACCCCAATATGAAGGCCGCATACCCACTCAAATGCAGCACCACATAAGTAAAGCACCACAACCCCAACTGCCGCCTGACCGCAATCCACCCCGCCCATCCCGTCAGCTTTTGCAGCGGCGTCATGCTCAAGGTGATCAACAACAGGATCAACGTGCCCAACCCGAGCCGATCCACCAGCACCTTGCCCGGGTCAGGACCCAGCGAGTTCATCAAGGCTTCGTAAAGCCAGAACAAGGGCCAGACCGCCGCCGCGATGAAGACGCCGACTCGCCAGACTGGAAAACGCATCAGTAATCCTTCCTCAGGTCCATCCCTGCATATAAAGAAGCGACTTCATCCTGATAGCCGTTGAACATCAACGTATCGCGAACATTGGGACTGAACAGCCCGCTTGGTAAACGACGCTCATGCGCCTGGGTCCACCGCGGATGATCGACCGTCGGATTGACGTTGGCATAGAAACCGTATTCGTCAGACGCGATGCTCTGCCAAGTCGTCTTCGGCTGCTCACTCACCAGACTGATACGCACGATGGACTTCACACTTTTGAAACCGTATTTCCATGGGACCACCAACCGCAGCGGCGCGCCGTTCTGGTTCGGCAACTCCCGCCCGTACATTCCCACCGCCAGGATGGCCAACGGGCTCATGGCCTCATCCAATCGCAAGCCTTCGACATACGGCCAGTCGATCAAGGCGAAACCGGAACGCTGCCCCGGCATGACCTTGGGATCCTGCAGGGTTTCGAAGCGGATGTACTTGGCCTTGGAGGTCGGCTCGACCTGCTTGAGCAATGCAGAGATGGGGAAGCCAATCCACGGAATGACCATCGACCAGGCCTCGACACAGCGCAATCGATAGATACGTTCTTCCAGTTGATAAGGCCTCATGAAGTCTTCCAACCCGTAGCGTCCCGGCTTGCCCACCTCCCCGTCCACGACCACGCTCCAGGGTTCGGTCTTCAACGACCCAGCATTGGCTGCCGGGTCTCCCTTGTCAGTTCCGAACTCATAGAAGTTGTTGTAATGGGTTGCGTCCTTGAACGGCGTGATGAGCTCATTCTTGACCGTGACCGCGCCCCATTGGACTGAAGGCAGTTTCTCGGCAAACCAGGACGGCGCCTTGCCGGGCTCGACATCGGCATAACGCGCCGCATCGGCAGCACTGGCCCATCGAGGCAAGCTGCTGACGGCGAGGCCAGCCAGGGTTGCACCGAGCATTTGCCGACGGGATAGATAGAGGGATTCGGGCGTGACGTCCGATTCACGGCAGTCGGACGACTTGGGGATCTTGATCAGCATGACAACTCCGCAGTATTGGAGGGCAGGTGCACCAATAGACTGCGGAGTATGGAGGAAATTACATTAAGGCAACGTTTAGCGTCGGCGAAGGCGCAACAAGTATTGCACCGGTCCGGAGGCGGCATAGCCCAGGAACACCAACAACAGGATACGCGGCGGATCACTGAACACCACTGCGAACACCAGCACCACCGCCAGAATCGCCACGAACGGCACACGGCCCTTCAGGTCGAGCTCCTTGAAGCTGTTGTACTTGATGTTGCTAACCATCAACATCCCGGCCGCAGCAACCAGCAACGCCACCAGGAACGACATTTTCGACCCCTGGATGCCGTAGTCGCTGAATGCCCAGACAACACCTGCCACGACACCCGCCGCGGCCGGACTGGCCAGGCCGATGAAGTAACGCTTGTCAGCCTTGCCAACCTGAGTGTTGAAACGAGCCAGGCGCAACGCCGCCCCCGCCACATAGATAAAGGCAACCATCCAGCCGACCTTGCCCATGTCTCCCAGTGCCCAGCCGAACGCCAGCAAGGCGGGAGCCACGCCAAAGGCGACCATGTCGGACAGTGAATCATACTCGGCGCCAAACGCACTCTGGGTATTGGTCATGCGGGCCACACGCCCGTCAAGGCCATCGAGCACCATGGCGACGAAGATCGCAATGGCGGCGAACGCGAAGTAACGGCTCGCCCCTGCGCTATCCCCAGCGCTCAAGGCAGCCTGGGCACTCATGGAGTTGATGATGGAATAGAAACCGGCGAACAGGTTCGCGGTGGTGAACAGGTTCGGCAACAGATAGATGCCACGATGCCGGACCTTACGGCCTTCAGCGTCATGGCCTTCTTCGACGTGCTCATCGATGGGCAACAGGCTTTCGGCGTCAGGAGCCTGGTTTGGCTCGTCGGGACGTTCGCTCATGGACAATACCTTGCAACGGTGTGAAAAAATTCGACAGATGTCTGGGACGACGGTTCGGCCGCAAACGATGCAGCTTTATACCAGAAGCCACCGCCCAAACGAAAAAACGCGGCCGAGGCCGCGTTTTTTCGATCAAGTTCGCGACTTAGTTCTTGGCTTTGTCGACGATCTTGTTGGCACCGATCCACGGCATCATCGAGCGCAGTTGCTCGCCGATGATTTCGATACCGTGAGCGGCGTTGTTGCGACGCTTGGCGGTCATCGAAGGATAGCCGGTAGCGCCTTCGCTGATGAACATCTTGGCGTATTCGCCATCCTGAATACGTTTCAGGGCGTTGCGCATGGCCTGACGGGATTCGGCGTTGATGACTTCCGGACCGGTCACGTACTCGCCGTATTCGGCGTTGTTGGAGATCGAGTAGTTCATGTTGGCGATACCGCCTTCGTACATGAGGTCAACGATCAGCTTCAGTTCGTGCAGGCATTCGAAGTAGGCCATTTCTGGCGCGTAGCCAGCTTCAACCAGGGTTTCGAAACCGGCCTTGACCAGCTCGACGGTACCGCCGCACAGAACGGCTTGCTCGCCGAACAGGTCGGTTTCAGTCTCGTCCTTGAAGGTGGTTTCGATGATGCCGGTACGACCGCCACCCACGCCAGCAGCGTAGGACAGGGCCACGTTCTTGGCGTTGCCGGACGCATCCTGGTAGATCGCGATCAGGTCAGGAATACCGCCGCCTTTCACGAACTCGGAACGCACGGTGTGACCCGGGGCCTTCGGCGCGATCATGATCACGTCGAGGTCGGCACGTGGCACAACCTGGTTGTAGTGGATCGCGAAGCCGTGGGAGAAGGCCAGGGTGGCGCCTTTCTTGATGTTCGGTTCGATTTCGTTCTTGTACAGCGCCGATTGGAACTCGTCCGGGGTCAGGATCATGACCAGGTCGGCCGCAGCAACGGCAGAAGCCACGTCGGTCACTTTCAGGCCATGGGCCTCGGCCTTGGCAACGGTGGCCGAGCCTTTACGCAGGCCGACAGTCACGTCAACGCCGGAATCTTTCAGGTTGCACGCCTGGGCGTGACCTTGGGAGCCGTAGCCGATGATGGCGACTTTCTTGCCCTGGATGATCGACAGGTCGCAGTCTTTATCGTAGAAAACTTTCATGAATTTCCCCTATATCCGGCCGTTCAGGCCATTCGCTAATTTGGTTTAGATGCTCAGTACTTTGTCGCCACGGGCAATCCCGGTGACACCACTGCGTACGGTTTCCAGAATCGAGGCAGTGCCGATCGATTGAATGAAGCTGTCGAGCTTGTCGCTGGTACCGGTCAACTGAACGGTATAGACGCTGGCGCTGACATCGACGATCTGCCCACGATAAATATCGGTAGTGCGTTTGATCTCGGCGCGCTGGGCGCCGGTGGCCTTGACCTTGACCAGCATCAGTTCACGCTCGATGTGAGCGCTTTCCGACAGGTCCACCAGCTTGACCACCTCGATCAGCTTGTTCAGGTTCTTGGTGATCTGCTCGATGATTTCATCGTGCCCTACGGTGGTCAGCGTCAGACGCGACAGGGTCGGGTCTTCGGTTGGCGCCACGGTCAGGCTTTCGATGTTGTAGTTGCGCTGCGAGAACAGGCCCACTACACGAGACAGCGCACCCGGTTCGTTTTCCAGAAGCAGGGAAATAATATGTCGCATGATTAGGTACGCTCCGTCTTGCTCAGCCACATATCGCGCATGGAGCCGTCTTTGATCTGCATCGGGTAGACGTGCTCGCTGGTGTCGACCGCAATATCGATCACCACCAGGCGATCCTTCATGGCGAACGCTTCCTCCATCTTCGACTTCAAATCCTTCGATTCGGTGATGCGCACGCCAACGTGACCGTAGGCCTCTGCCAGCTTGACGAAATCAGGCAACGATTCCATGTACGAGTGCGAGTGACGGCTGCCGTAGCTCATATCCTGCCACTGGCGAACCATCCCCAACACGCCGTTGTTCAGGATCACGATCTTTACCGGCAAACCGTATTGCAGGCAGGTGGACAGTTCCTGGATGTTCATCTGGATGCTGCCTTCGCCCGTGACGCAGGCGACATCAGCCTCTGGGAAGCTCAACTTGATGCCCATGGCCGCCGGGAAACCGAAGCCCATGGTGCCCAGGCCGCCGGAGTTGATCCAGCGATTGGGTTTGTCGAACTTGTAGTACTGCGCAGCGAACATCTGGTGCTGGCCCACGTCGGAGGTCACAAAGGCATCGCCCTTGGTCACTTCGCACAGGGTTTCGATCACGGTCTGCGGCTTGATCACACTGCCGTCACCCTTGTCATAAGGGAACAGGCCACGATCGCCGCGCCATTCATCAACCTGCTTCCACCAGCTGGCCACGGACTCCTTGTTTGGAACCTCGCCGATTTCCTTGAGGATGGCGACCATTTCGGTCAGCACGCTCTCTACAGGACCGACAATCGGCACGTCTGCCTTGATGGTCTTGGAGATGGACGCTGGGTCGATATCGATGTGGATGATCTTGGCGTTCGGGCAGAATTTCGCCGGACCATTGATGACGCGGTCGTCGAAACGTGCGCCGACCGCCAGGATGACATCGGCGTGGTGCATCGCCAGGTTGGCGGTGTAGCTGCCGTGCATGCCGAGCATACCGATGAACTGACGGTCGGTGCCAGGGAACGCACCCAGGCCCATCAGCGTATTGGTGACCGGCAGGTTAAGCATTTTCGCCAGTTCGGTCAGCGGCGCGGAGCCACCGCCGAGGATCACGCCACCACCGGAGTACAGCACCGGGCGCTTGGCCGCCAGGAGCATTTCGGCTGCCTTGCGGATTTGCCCGGAGTGGCCGCGTACGGCCGGGCTGTAGGAACGCAGCTTGGCTTTTTTCGGGAAGATGTATTCGAACTTCTCGGCCGGGTTGGTCATGTCCTTCGGAATATCGACCACGACCGGGCCCGGACGACCGGATTCAGCCAGGTAGAAGGCCTTCTTCATGACTTCCGGGATCTCCGACGCATGCTTGATCATGAAGCTGTGCTTCACGATTGGCCGGGAGATACCGATCATGTCGGTTTCCTGGAATGCATCGGTCCCCACCAGGGTGCTGGGCACCTGGCCGGAAATGATCACCATCGGGATGGAGTCCATGTACGCGGTGGCGATACCGGTGATGGCGTTCGTGGCGCCTGGACCGGAAGTCACCAGTACCACGCCGGCCTTGCCGGTGGCACGGGCATAGCCGTCAGCCATATGCGTGGCCGCCTGCTCGTGACGAACCAGGATGTGGGTCACTTCCGGTTCTTTGAACAGGGCATCATAGACATGAAGAAGAGCACCACCGGGGTACCCGTAGATATATTTGACGCCTTCGTCACGCAAAAAGCGGACGAGCATCTCACCGCCAGATAAAAGCTCCACGTTGTTCACCTCTAAAACGCCAGAATACCGACCCACAAAAAAGGGGACGGGTCTTAATAGGTTTACTTCTCGGCAGAGCATGAGCGACGGTGGTCGCCGACTACGTCAGCACTGACTGAGCAAGTATTGGGATCGTCCCAAGTGTTGCGGGCCTTTCCCACCCAGCGCGAGGTAACGCGTTGCGGGTGTAACAGGTCGGCGCGGATGTGCGCCTCATGATCTGCTGAGTGGGTCTGCTTCTGGCAGTCCCTCTACAGCGGACTTTGGATTCTTCTGTTTCGCCTCCTTCAAGTCAAGTCGTCTATGTGCTTTATTCGAAGTAAGCGCATGAGAACGCAAGAAAAAACCTTTAAACGGCAACTGTGTTAGCTTCAATTGCGCAACCCATGACAAGGAAACAGCATGCGAATGATTTTCTTGACGGCCAGCCTGCTGGTTGGCCTGAGCCCGATGTGCATGGCCGGTCAGGTCTACAAATGGGTGGACGCCCAGGGCGTTACCCACTTCGGCGCCCAGCCGCCCGAAGGCACGGAGGCCACGACCGTGATCAAGTCCGCCCCGCCGCCCGCCAAACCGGCGGCACCGCCGTCTGGCGGAGTCATTGGCGACCAAAAGGCCATCGACCAACAGGTCAAGAAACAGATTGCCGAGCAGGAAGCCCAACTCAAGGCGTTCTGCGAACAGGCCCGGACCAACCTGGCGCAATTGCAGAACAATCCCAGGGTGCGGGAAGACGTGGAGGGGGAAATGCGCCGCCTCACCGATGAGGAGCGGCGCCTGCGGATCGACGAGACCCGCAAGCAAATCGAGGAGAACTGTCAGTAACGCCGGTCAGCCGGCGTTGCTGATCAACTGATCGAACTGCGCCAGCAGCCGCTGCAACTCGATGCCCTGCCCTGGCCGCTGGGCATAGACCATCTCGGCCATGGCAAGGATGCCCGAGGCGTTGGGCAGCGGCAGGTCGTTTTCCAGGATGGCTTTCATCCTGGGCAGGAAAATCCATTGCAGCCATTGCTCGAAGTCCAGGGTGTCGACCGCGAACGGCTCGACACTGGCCAGCGCCTGCGTCGAAGGAGACACATCGCTCCACCAGCCCTGGACCCGCAGTTCCCGCTCGATCAACAGCAACTGATCGGCGATCTGAGGAAAACGCGTATCCATCAGAGCGAAACCTTGGCCTTCTGACGGGCCAATGCCGCGCCAGCGGAATCGCCCTGTTTCTCACGGGCCTGGGCGATCAATCCCCACAGGCTGGCCTGAAGCGCCGGACGACCACTGGAGAATGTCAGGCCACGACGGGCCAGCTGTTCGGCTTGCGGCGCATCGCCTTGGGCCATGCGCACCTGGGCCAGGCGATAAAGCACCTGAGGTTCGCGCGGCGCGACACGTTGGGCACGCTCCAGGCTGGAAGACGCACCGTTGAGGTCGCCGCCGGCCTGTTGTTGTTGCGCGGTGGTCAGCAGGGCCAGCACCGGGCCGTCGAGCTGTTCATCGGCGGACAGGCCACCGGCGCCTGCCGACGGGATGCTGCTCGGCGTCGAAGGCATGCTGTAGCTGCCCTGATCGATCGGCGAGGTTTCGATTGGCCCGGGGGTGATCGGGCCCGGCGTGATCGGTGTGCTGCTGATCGGCGCCGAGGTCGTCGCGCCGCCACCTGGCACCATCACGACGACACCGGTGTCGCCCTGCGGGATTGCCTGAACCTGACCCTGCGCCGGCCGCTTCACCGTCGTCTGACGGAAACCGCCGTTGGCAGAAACCCGCTCACTGTTGGAAACAGCGGTGCCGGAGTCAACGACCGGAATCGAACCACGTTGTACGGTAGAGCAACCACTGAGCAAAGCCACGGCCGTTACCGCTGGAATCAACCACTTGTTCACTTGAAACCCTCTTTGCTTAATTCATCCAGTCCTTGACCCAATCCATCACCGATTCGGCGGGATTCGTGCCGCCACAGGCAGCACCGGGTGGCGGTTCGCTACCGCGAATATACGGCATCTGCACAGCGCCCGGGCAATTGGCATCGGAGCCTTGCCCCGTGCGCGAATCGACCCACGCCTGGACGATGTTGTCCGGTTGCGGCATGTCCAGCGGCAACGGGTCGGCCTTGCGCATGAAACTGGTCCAGACCTGCAGCGCACCGGTGGCACCGGTGAACGGGGTCTTGCCGTTGTCATCACGTCCGAGCCAGACCACTGCCAGCAGGTCCTGGCTGAAACCGGCAAACCAGCTGTCGCGCGAGTCGTTACTGGTGCCGGTCTTACCCGCCAGGGTCAGGGTCCGAGGCAGCACGTTATAGACCGAACTGCCGGTGCCTTCACGCATGACTCGCTGCATCGCGCTCTGGATCAGGTAAATGGAGGCTGGATCGAAACGCTGCTGGATCTGGAATGGATAACGCTTGAGCGGCTCGCCATCGGCGGTCAGCACGCTGCGGATCCCGCGCATCGGCGTATTGAAACCGCCGTTGGCCAGCGTCTGGTACATGGCCGCCACTTCGATCGGCGTAAGGCCACCGGCGCCCAACAACATCGATGGGAACGCCGGGAGTTCGCGACTCACCCCCAGGCGCGCCAAGGTCTTGAGTACGTTCGGGACGCCGACTTCAAGCCCGAGGCGAGCCGTCGACAGGTTGTAGGAATGCGCCAGCCCCTGGTACAGGAACACCGTGCCATGGGAGCGTCGATCATAGTTCTGCGGTTTCCAGACCTGGCCATCGGCACCCTTGACGGAGAACGTCTCGTCCGACAACCAACTGGTCAGCGTGTATTGGCTCGGCTTTTCCAGGGCGGTGAGGTAAACCGCCGGCTTGATCAGCGAGCCAATCGGGCGCACCGCATCCAGCGCCCGGTTGAAACCGGCGAAACTGGCCTGCCGGCTGCCGATCATGGCCTGGACTTCGCCGGTTTCCGGGTTGGTCACCACCATGGCCGCTTCGACTTCGTCGGCGCCCTTGCGCCCACCCAGTCGCTTGAAGGTGTCCTCGACCGAGGCTTCGGCCTTCATCTGCAGGATCGGGTCGAAACTGGTGAAGATGCGCAGGCCTTCTTCGGTCAAGTCTTCGTCGCGGTAGTCTTCCCGCAGCTGACGCTTGACCAGGTCCATGAAGCCGGGGAACGAACTGTCTGCCAGGCTGCCACGCTTGGTCACGCCCAACGGCATCTTTTTCGCCGCCTCGACTTGCTCGGCCGTCGCCACACCCTGTTGTTGCAGCAGGTCGAGCACCAGGTTGCGCCGTTCGAGGGCGCGTTCCGGATTACGACGCGGGTTATAGGAAGACGGTCCCTTGACCATGCCCACCAACAACGCCACCTGATGCAACTTGAGCTCGGACAGCGGTTGACTGAAGAAGAACTGGCTGGCGAGGCCGAAACCGTGCACCGCCCGCTGACCGTCCTGGCCGATAAATACCTCGTTGAGGTACGCCTCCAGGATCTCCGGCTTGTCGTAGTGCAGCTCCAGCAACAACGCCATCATGGCTTCGGTGAGCTTGCGGGTCAGGCTGCGTTCGTTGGTCAGGTAGAAGTTCTTGACCAACTGTTGGGTCAGCGTACTGCCGCCCTGGCGCATGTGGCCCGAGGAGGTATTGACCCAGATGGCCCGGGCAATCGACTTGGGCGAGACGCCGAAGTGATGGTAGAAGTCGCGATCTTCGACGGCGATCAGCGTATCGAGCAGGAACGGCGGCACCTGGTCGATCTTGATCAGGATCCGGTCTTCGAGGTTCTTGGGGTACAGGCCACCAATGAGCAGCGGCTCAAGGCGCACCACCGACAGGCTTGCGTTGTTGGCGCCGGTCAGCGCAGCGACATAATCGCCGGAAAAGCGCACCCGCACCGGTTGCGCCTGCTCCATGCCCTCATAGAACTGGAAGCCACGGGTATTGAGGTCGATGGTATTGCCATTGACCGAGGCCGCACCCGGGCCATTGGCCACGCTTTCACGGCGATAACCCAAGGCATCGAGCTCGGTCAGGAAATCATCCTTACTCAGCTTCTGTCCGACGAACAGCTCCAACGGCCGGGCATAGACCTTGGCCGGAATGGTCCAGCGCTTGCCGGAGAACTTCTCCTGGACCACGGCATCGAGATAGACCGCAAAACCGGCGAGCACGACGAGGCCCACCAGGCTGAGTTTAAGGGCCCAGCCCAGCCAGGGCCGCAGGCGGCTGGCGGGTGGTTTCTTGGGGGTACGGGGGGATCGGGTACGAGTCATGGCGGCGGATTATACGCACTTTGCCTCGGTTCAACATGAGCCCTCCACGCGGTTTGCGTTAGCGCGGCTTGCGGCCATAATGACGGCCTTGAATTTTTCCAGTCTATGAAGGACCGCCCGTGAGCCAATCCCTGATCGCTGCCCTGCAAAACCCGGCCCTCTACCCGCATCCCGTCGAAGGGTTCCAGGTCATCGAGACCCACATTTCCTGGGTATTGCTCACTGGGCCATACGCCTACAAATTCAAAAAACCGGTCAACTTCGGCTTCCTCGACTTCACCAGCCTCGAGGCGCGAAAGCACTTCTGTGGTGAGGAGTTGCGCCTCAACCAACGCCTGACCCAGGACCTGTACCTGGACGTCCTGCCGATTACCGGCAGCGCCGAAGCGCCACAGCTGGGTGGCGACGGCCCGGCCATCGAGTACGCCCTGAAGATGCGTCAGTTCCCGCAGAGCGAACTGCTCAGCACGTTGCAAGCCAACGGCGAACTGACCACCGCGCACATCGACGAGATGGCCGCGCAGATCGCCCAGTTCCACCTCTCCACGCCCAAGGTACCAGCTGACAACGACGCTGGTACCCCGCAAAGCGTGATGGCACCAGTGCTGCAGAACTTCGAACAGATCCGCCCGTTCCTCAGCGACAAGGCCGACCTGTTGCAACTCGAAGCCCTGCAAGCCTGGGCCGAAAGCAGTTTCGAACGCCTCAAGCCGCTGTTCACCCAACGCAAGGCCGAAGGTTTCATCCGCGAATGCCACGGTGATATCCACCTGGGCAACGCCACCGTGATCGACGGCAAGGTGGTGATTTTCGATTGCATCGAGTTCAACGAACCGTTCCGTTTCACCGACGTCTACGCCGACACTGCGTTCCTGGCGATGGACCTGGAAGACCGCGGCCTGAAATCGCTGGCACGGCGCTTCGTCAGCCAGTACCTGGAACTGACCGGTGACTACCAGGGCCTGGAGCTGCTGAACTTCTATAAAGCCTACCGCGCCCTCGTCCGGGCCAAAGTCGCGCTGTTCAGCATGCCGGCCGAAGCCGATCCGGTACAGCGCGCCACCACCCTGCGCCAATATCGTAACTACGCCAACCTGGCCGAAAGCTACAGCACCATTCCTTCGCCTTTCCTGGCCATCACCCACGGTGTTTCGGCTGTCGGCAAAAGCCATGTCGCAATGCGCCTGGTCGAGGCACTGGGTGCCATTCGCCTGCGTTCGGACGTGGAGCGCAAGCGCCTGTTCGGCCAGCAACAGGTCCCCAACGATCCACAGGCCGGCATCTATAGCAGCGACGCCAGCAGCGCCACCTACGCCCGCCTGCATGAAATCGCCGCGGCGATCCTGCGCGCCGGCTTCCCGGTCGTGATCGATGCCACCTACCTCAAGCACGATCAGCGCGACGCCGCGGCAAAAGTCGCCGAGGCCACCGGAGCTCCGTTCCTGATCCTCGACTGCGATGCGCCGCAAGCGGTCATCGAAAGCCGCCTGGCACAACGTCAGGCCGACCAGAAAGACCCCTCCGATGCGAATCTGGCGGTCATTGCCGCACAACAATCCAGTCGCGAAGCCCTGACCCCGGCGGAAATTCTCTGCAGCAAACGGGTCCAAACCAACGAAAGCGGCACACTCGACATCGTGGTCGCGCAGATCCGTCAGCGCCTGCCAAGCCTGTAACTATTTCGGCCGTGAAGCGATGCCCGGCTTCACGGCCGTCAAATAGTGGCACTATACTGGCGTCATAAAACCAACAGGTGATATGAAATGAGTCTCCCCAAGCTTCTCACTACCCCGCTTTATGCCCTGCTGCGCAAAGACGATATCGCCGGGTTCAACAGCGAACGCCCACAAGGTCCAGTCGACATGCGCGGCGGCGATTTTCGAGGCCTTGATCTGCGGGAACTGAACGCGGACGACGTTGATTTCAGCGACGCCTACTTCCGCTCCGCCGATCTGCGTGGCATCGATTTTCGCAAGTCGTCACTGGAAGGCGCGAGCCTGGCCCACGCGCAAATCTCCGGTGCCTACTTCCCGCCGGAGCTGTCTGCGGACGAGATCCTGATGTCGATGAACTTCGGCACCCGGTTGCGCTACCGCACTCGCTGAACCTGTTTGAAGCGGGTCGGCCAGCGAGCGGACCTGCCACAGACTGAAACGGATCTCCAGCGCCCCCGCTTGCGCTGGAGCATGTAGTTTGCAGCCTTTTCCCACCCCATCGTGCGTAATGCCTTAGAAGCTTTTGCGTCGAATCCGACCAAACAATCACGCTTTTCCTACTGACCGCTACACTGCTCAGAAGCTTGCCCACTGCACCAATCGGCCATCGCAAGGAGGCTCGATGAATGATGAACTGCAACACCTGAAGAATCTGGGCAAGACATCAGCCCAGTGGCTGCACGCCGTGGGCATTCACAGTGCCTCGGATCTACGCCGGCTTGGCGCGGTGGACGCCTATCGCGCCGTGCGCACTCGGGGCTTCCGGGCCTCCAAGGTGTTGCTGTACGCCATCGAGGGCGCGTTGATGGATGTGCATTGGAATGACATCCCCGCCGAGCGCAAAGAAGCCCTGAATAAACAGCTGGACGCCATTTCAACGCGCCATAAGCCCTGACGCCCCTTTCGTTTCCAGCGCGAACCCTGGCCGCGAGGTTATTTCGGCGAATCGCAAAAACAATGTTTGACATGGTAATGAGAATCGCTATGATTACCACATCCGGTCGCGAGACTGGTCGATATTTGAACAGCCCTTGGTTCGGACTCTCAGATATCTCCTCATCAGGCTAATCACGGTTATTTGACCCGGCTTTTGCCGGGTCTTTTTTTGCCTGTAGAAAATCACTTCCCGGCGTGTTCGCGCATCTGCGCACAGTAATCCTGTGGCGGCATGGCCGGCGTGTACCACACGTAATCCGCCATGGCCGACGTCACCTCGCTGCCCTCCTCGGCCAGCATCAGGACGACCGGTGCCTCGCTCGCGCCAAGATCCAGCGCATGCAGCGGCACGCCGACATCCTTTCGCGCATGCCAGGCACCGGCGAACAGCAGTGCCGGTGTCGGCGCTTGCAGCAGGCGTTCGGTCATGCGTCGGTCACGCTGCTGCTGCACGGCCAGCATCGCCGGCATCTGCGACTCAGGCAGCAAACCGCAGTGGGATTCACGGATTTGCCCCAACAACGCGTCCTTCACAGTGGCTGCATTGGAGCGAGTGCCCATCAAGCTGGGGGCTTGTCGATAGAAACGCTGGATCTCGGCGGCGTCCAGATTGGCGGCCAGCAACGGATAGCGTTGCGCCAGGACAAACTCGACGACGGGGCCATACAGGCTCCAATCCCAGCCGGGCGACCAGTCCAGTGCGCCGGGCAGGTCTTTCGGCAAGGCGGGTAACTGGCGGACCGAATCAACGCGTGGCTGCTGGGCGGGGGTGAGCATTTCCAGCAACAGGCTGCCCTGGGCCCGCTGCCCGGCCAGGGCCTGGAGCAGCCAGGCCTGCAGTGCGTGGTGATCGCGATTGTCGTGCCGCTCCCCCACCACCACCCGAGGCGCCGTTGCCAAGCGTTCGACCAATGCCTGGGGTGTCACGGCCTGGCCATTGTGCAAATCACGGATTCGTCCGCCGAGTGGGGGCGGTGCGATGCTCTGACACGCCGTCAGTACACTCAATGCCAGAATCAGGAGCAGGCGCACGGCCATATCCTCCAGGGCGCCCTCAGCGGGCAATGATCAATGGATGCCCGCGCTCCGGATGGTCTTGCACCAGCACGTCCAGGCCAAACACCGCCTTGAGCGGTTCCGGGCGCAGGACGTGCCGGGGCGTGTCCAGGGCCACCGGCCGACCGGCCGCGAGCAGTAACAGGCGATCACAGTAACGCGCCGCCAGGTTCAGGTCATGCAGGATCACCAGCACGGCAGCGCCGCGACTGGCGAACTCACGCACCGCCTGGAGGATGGTGTGCTGGTGCAGCGGATCAAGCATCGAGGTCGGCTCGTCCAGCAACAGGGTTTGCCCCGCTTCACCCGGCCACAACTGCGCCAACACCCGCGCCAGGTGCACCCGCTGACGTTCGCCGCCGGACAACGCCAGGTAACTGCGACCGTGCAGATGCGCGGCGTCTGCCGCTTGCAGCGCCAAGGCGACGATTTGCTCGTCGCGCACTCGACCACTCTGGTGCGGCAGGCGCCCCATGCCGACGACCTCCTCGACACGGAAGGCGAAATCCAGGGTCGAGGACTGCGGCAAGACCGCCAGGCGCCGGGCGCGCTCGGCACCCTGCCACTGGGCGAGTGGCCGATCATCGAGCCAGACCTGCCCCTGGGCCGGGCGCAATTCGCCGCACAGGCCCGCCAGCAAAGTACTTTTACCTGCGCCGTTGGGCCCAAGCACTCCGAGTACTTCGCCAGGGTTGAGCGCGAGATCGACGTCCGCCAGCACCGTCTTGCGGCCACGTTGAATGTGCAGGTTCTGCGCTCGCAGCATCAGGCGCGCCCTCGCATCAATAGAAAAAGGAAAAACGGCGCGCCGATGAAGGCCGTGACGATGCCGATTGGCAATTCCGCAGGGGCCAGTGCCAGGCGCGCCACCAGATCGGCGAACAACAGCAGGCTTGCGCCCGCCAACACCGAAGCAGGCAGCAACACACGGTGGTCGGGGCCCGCCACCAGCCGCACCAGATGCGGCACTACCAGCCCGACGAAGCCAATCATGCCCGCAGCCGCCACCGCAGCGCCAACCCCCAAGGCCGTACAAAACACCAGTTCACGCTTGAGGCTTTCGACGTTAACGCCCAGGTGGGCAGCCTCGGACTCCCCCAGCAACAGCGCATTGAGCTCCCGGGCCCGGCGTGGCAGCCAGAGCGCCACGCCGGTGCTGACCAGCAACAGCGGCCACAACCGCGCATAGCTCGCGCCGTTGAGACTGCCCAGGTTCCAGAACGTCAGGGTGCGCAGGGTCGCGTCATCCGCCAGGTAGGTGAACAGACCGACGGCCGAACCGGACAGTGCGGTCAGGGCAATACCGGCCAGGAGCATGGTTGCGACATGGGTCTGGCCGTTGCGTCGTCCGAGACGATAGACCAGCGCCGTAACGCCGAGCCCGCCAAGGAATGCACACAACGAAAGCACGTAGGGGCCAAAGGCTTCGGGCCACCCACCCAGCGCCGAGCCACCGACAATGGCGAACGCGGCGCCCAGCGCCGCACCGCTGGACACGCCCACCAGCCCCGGGTCCGCCAGTGGGTTGCGAAACAGTCCCTGCATCGCCACACCGGACAACGCCAACACTCCGCCCACCGCCAACCCCAGCAAGGTGCGCGGCAAACGGATCTGGCCGAGGATCAGTTCGGCCTGCTCCAGGCCGTCGGCGGCCACCGGCAAGCCCAACAGGCGCAAGGCGGCGCGCAAGGTGTCGAGCAGCGGCAAGCTCACCGGCCCCAGGGCCAGGGACAGCCAGGTTGCCAGCAGACACAGCAGGCCCAGGCCGATGAACAAGGTGCGTGGCTTGATCAACGAGGTCATGGCGCCGTGGCCGACGCAACCGGATAGAAGCCTGCTGTCATCGTCACCAGGCTTTGTGGCAACCGCGGGCCCAATCCGCCTACCAACAGCGTCGACTCGCCCCCCAGCGCACCGACCCACTCCGACACGGCGCCGCCGGCACTGACCCAGCGCTGCGGCAATTGGGCCGCGCTGGCCCCCTGGTTGAGCAACAGTGCGACACAGAGCGCAGCAACGCGGATGTTCAGGCGCATCGGGCAGCTTTCCTCAAAGAAGTTTTTCACAGGACCGGGCATGGCCAAGTATCCTCAGCCACCTGTGAAGAAGGCGCCATTTGATAATTGTGTTCATTTGACCGTCAAGCGTGAACCTTTTGCCACACGAAACCTTGTGGGGGCGAGCTTGCTCGCGATAGCGGCGTGTCAGTCACGGAGATGTTGAATGTGTCGCCGTCATCGCGAGCAAGCTCGCTCCCACAGTTTTTTACCAAGGACACACATGAAGTTTCTCTGTACCGCCGCCCAATTGCCCGACAACGGCAGTCGCGGTTTCGACCTCGATGGACGCAAAGTACTGGCCGTGCGACGCGCCGGCCAGGTGTATGCCTATCTCAACCGCTGCCCGCACCGGGGCGTGCCGCTGGAATGGCAACCCGACCAGTTCCTCGACGCCAGCGCCAGCCTGATCCAGTGCGCCACCCACGGCGCGCTGTTTTTGATCGAGAGCGGCGAATGCGTGGCGGGTCCCTGCGCCGGTCAGTTCCTGGTAGCCCTAGACAGCCGGGAGGACGAGCAAGGCATCTGGATCAAGTTGTAGCGGTTCGAGCAATACCGGCAACGCACGGTCCACCCACATCTGCTCGGGCGTCAGCGTGACCCCGTAGGCCAGCACCTCCACACCCGCCGCCACCGCATCACGCAGGGCAGCGGCGTACACCGGATCGATTTCCTCTGCCGGGCGCACCGCTTCGATGCCGCTCAGGTTCACACAATACAGCTGTACCGCCCGCACACCTTCCCGGGCCAGGCAAGCGAGTTCCCTCAGATGCTTGGCCCCGCGCAGGGTCACCGCATCGGGAAACGCCGCCACATTCGTGCCATCGAACCCCAGCGTGACACTTTTGACTTCGACCCAGGCCGAGCCTCGGTCGTAGTCCAGGCGAAAATCGATACGGCTGTTTTCCACCCCATAAGCCACTTCACGCTTGAGCCCGGTAAACCCGTTCAGTTCACTGATGACCCCGGCGCGCAAGGCTTCTTCGATCAACGCATTGGCCCGCGCGGTATTGATGCAGGCGAGCCGCCCTTGAGGGGTCTCGCCGATTTCCCAGGTGCCGGGCAACTTGCGCTTGGGGTCGCTGGAGCGACTGAACCAGACACGCGCACCTTCAGCCATGCAATTGAGCATCGAGCCGGTGTTAGGGCAGTGAATAGTGAGCAGTTCGCCATGAACGGTTTCGATATCGGCGAGAAAACGCTTGTAACGTCGAATCAAGCGACCTTCTTCCAACGCAGGGGAAAAATGCATCAGCCTTGCCAGCTCCGTAGTCCGCGTTCGATTCGTGCCACCGCTTCCTGTAGCCGCGGCAGGCTCTGGGTGTAGGCGAAACGCACATGATGGCCGGCCTGATGACGACCGAAATCCAGGCCCGGCGTGAAGGCCACGTGTTCGGTTTCCAGGAAGTGCTGGCAGAACGCAAAGGCATCGCCGCCGAACGCACTGATATCGGCGTAGAGGTAAAACGCCCCTTCCGGCTCCACCGCAATACCGAAGCCCAACTCACGCAGTGCCGGCAGTAGAAAGTCACGGCGCCGTGCAAACTCGGCCCGCCGCTGCTCGAAGATCTCGATGGTCGCGGGCTCGAAACAGGCCAGTGCGGCGTACTGGGCCATGCTCGGCGCACTGATGTAGAGGTTTTGCGCGAGCTTTTCCAGCTCGCCGACAGCCGCCGAAGGGGCCACCAGCCAGCCAAGTCGCCAGCCGGTCATGCCGAAATACTTGGAGAAACTGTTAAGGACAAAGGCGTCGTCATCGACTTCCAGCACGCTGGCGGCGTCGGTGCCGTAGGTCAGGCCATGATAGATCTCGTCCACCACCAGATGGCCGTTATGGCCCTTGATGGCCTTGGACAGCCCCGCCAGCTCGTCCCGGGTGAGAATCGTCCCGGTCGGGTTGGCCGGTGAGGCCACCAACGCACCGACGCTGTCCTGGTCCCAATGGCGGTTCACCAGGTCTGGCGTCAATTGGTAACGCACCTCGGGCCCCACCGGCACCAATTGCGCCGCCCCTTCGACCAGGCGCAGGAAATGCCGGTTGCACGGATAACCGGGGTCGGCCAGCAGCCAGTGCTTGCCGGGGTCCACCAGCAAGGCGCTGGCCAGCAACAGCGCGCCAGACCCGCCCGGGGTCACGAGGATGCGCCGGGGGTCAATCTCCACCCCATAACGCTGGCCGTAGAAACCGGCGATGGCCTCGCGCAGTTCTGGAATGCCACGGGCCGCGGTGTAACGGGTCTTGCCCGCCGCCAGCGCGGCCTGGCCGGCCTGGATGATTGGCTCGGCGGTGGTGAAGTCCGGTTCGCCGATCTCCAGGTGGATGACGTCATGCCCGGCGGCCTGCAGTTCGTTGGCACGGGCCAGCAACGCCATCACATGGAAAGGTTCGATGGCGCGGCTGCGCGCACTGTAGGGCTGAGCCATTGGCCTTCCTTCAGGGGGAAAAAGGACTGATTCTACCCAAGTCCGGAACAACTGCGGGAACGAGCGCGAACCCAAAGCGGTCTGAGCCCTCGGATTGCAGGAAATGACTCCCGCGATTGGCCCAGGCTTGACTAGAATCAAGCATTGAGCAGGTTTAAATCCCCACCGAAGCGAACCCGGTCACGTTTTACAAGCCCCGGCCGCCGCAGGCTCGACAACCGGGAGTAGCGCGGCCCGATTTGATCTGGTAAGTTCGCCCGCTTGCAGCCGCAGGGCCGGCAGGTGTCGGTGATGGAGCAATCCTGCGTAGTGGATTACAAGAGTAGAGGCGGTCCATTCATGCCCACCCAAGCAAAGCAAAATCAAAATCAGTCGCTCAGCGGGTTTGAGCCTTACGTCCCGCAAGCTGGCGAAGAGTACATGGGTGCCCCCATGCGCGCGCACTTCACCAAGATCCTGAACAAGTGGAAACAGGACTTGATGCAGGAAGTCGACCGCACCGTGGATCACATGAAAGACGAAGCGGCCAACTTCCCCGACCCGGCCGACCGTGCCAGTCAGGAAGAAGAGTTCAGCCTCGAGCTGCGCGCCCGTGATCGCGAGCGCAAGCTCATCAAGAAAATCGACAAGACCCTGCAACTGATCGAAGACGAAGAATACGGTTGGTGCGAGTCCTGCGGCGTCGAGATCGGCGTCAAGCGACTCGAAGCCCGTCCGACCGCCGACATGTGTGTCGACTGCAAGACCCTGGCTGAAATCAAGGAAAAACAAGTCGGCAAATAATCGCCGGGGCTGTCACCGAAACGGAGCGTTCATACGCTCCGTTTTTTGTTTCCGATGCTTTCAATATCCCTGTGGGGGCGAGCTTGCTCGCGATAGCAGCGGGTCAGCCCGCATTGATGTGACAGGTACACCGCTATCGCGAGCAAGCTCGCTCCCACAGGGGATATGCTTCGGCATCAAGATTTGTATTCCTACCGCCCGGACTCAGTAACATTCGCCCTATGACTGCCACCGCCCCCTACATCGGCCGCTTCGCCCCCACCCCCAGCGGCCACTTGCATTTCGGTTCGCTGGTCGCCGCACTGGCGTCGTACCTGGATGCCCGCGCCGTGGGCGGGCGTTGGTTGCTGCGCATGGAAGACCTCGACCCGCCCCGGGAAGAACCGGGCGCACAAGCGGCGATACTCAAGGCACTGGAAAGCTACGGGTTCGAATGGGACGGCGAGATGGTTCGCCAGAGCGAGCGCCATGACGCCTACGATCAGGTCATCAACCGACTGTTCAGCCAAGGCCTGGCCTACGCCTGCACCTGTTCGCGCAAACAACTGGAAGCGTATCAGGGCATTTATCCGGGGCTGTGCCGCAATGCCGGGCACGGCACCGAGGACGCCGCCATCCGTCTGCGCGTCCCCGAGCTTGAGTACCACTTCACCGACCGGGTCCAGGGCGAGTTCCGCCAGCACCTGGGCCGTGAGGTCGGCGACTTCGTGATCCGCCGCCGCGACGGGCTCTACGCCTATCAATTGGCCGTGGTCCTGGACGATGCCTGGCAAGGCGTGACCGATATCGTGCGCGGCGCCGACCTGCTGGACTCCACGCCGCGCCAGCTCTACCTGCAAGAACTGCTCGGGTTGCCGCAACCGCGTTACCTGCACGTGCCGCTGATCACCCAGCCTGATGGGCACAAGCTCGGTAAATCCTACCGCTCACCGCCCCTGGCGGCCGATCAGGCCACGCCATTGCTGTTACGGGCGTTGCGCGCGCTGGGCCAGCAACCGGGCCTCGAACTGGTCGATGCCAGCCCACGCGAACTGCTGGCTTGGGGCATTCGCCACTGGGATGCAGGCAAGATCCCGCGCACACTGAGCCTGCCCGAAGCGCAAATACGTTGACGGCCCTTGCAGCTTGGCGCCCATCCGTTACCATCGCCGCACGTTTTTTGGGCACGCGCATAAATTAGAGAGGCCGGGATGTATATCTATCGCTTGGTCCTGCTCCTGGTAGTGGGGATTTATCTGTTCTCCCCGGCCATCATGGATTGGTGGATCGATGCCACGGGTGCCTGGTATCGGCCGTATCTGCTCTGGCTGATCCTGATTGTCGTGACCTTCATCCTGCAGAGCCAAAAAGATGCCGATGAGCTTTAGCCTGACCCAGATGGTCCTGATCAGCGCTGCCTACCTGGCAGTGCTGTTCGGCGTAGCCTGGATCAGCGAACGAGGCATGATCCCCCGAGCGATCATCCGCCACCCGCTGACCTACACCCTGTCGCTGGGTGTCTATGCCAGCGCATGGGCGTTCTATGGCACGGTCGGGCTGGCCTACCAGTACGGCTATGGTTTCCTCTCCAGTTACCTGGGGGTATCAGGGGCGTTCCTGCTGGCGCCGGTGTTGCTCTACCCGATCCTGAAAATCACCCGCACCTACCAACTGTCGTCGCTGGCCGACCTGTTCGCCTTTCGCTTTCGCAGCACCTGGGCCGGCGCGCTGACCACGATCTTCATGCTGGTCGGGGTGCTGCCGCTGCTGGCCCTGCAGATCCAGGCCGTGGCCGACTCCATCAGCATCCTGACCCGCGAGCCGGTGCAGCACCGGGTGGCATTGAGCTTCTGCGTACTGATCATCCTGTTCACGATTTTCTTCGGCTCCCGACACATCGCCACGCGGGAAAAACACGAAGGCCTGGTGTTCGCCATCGCTTTCGAATCGGTGATCAAGCTGATTGCCATCGGTGGGGTCGGCCTCTATGCCCTGTATGGCGTGTTCGATGGCCCGCAACAGCTGGAAGTGTGGCTACTGCAGAACCAGACGGCCCTCGCCGCCCTGCACACACCGTTGCAGGAAGGCCCATGGCGCACGCTGTTGCTGGTGTTCTTCGCATCGGCCATCGTGATGCCGCACATGTACCACATGACCTTTACCGAAAACCTCAACCCGCGCTCGCTGGTAAGCGCCAGTTGGGGCCTGCCGCTGTTCCTGCTGCTGATGAGCCTGGCGGTACCGCTGATCCTCTGGGCCGGCTTGAAGCTGGGCGCCAGTACCAATCCGGAATATTTCACCCTGGGCATCGGCATCGCCGCCAACAGCAAGGCCCTGGCGTTGCTGGCGTATGTCGGCGGCCTGTCGGCGGCCAGCGGCTTGATCATCGTCACCACGCTGGCATTGTCGGGCATGGCCCTCAACCACCTGGTGCTGCCGCTCTACCAGCCACCGGCCGAAGGCAATATCTACCGCTGGCTGAAATGGACACGGCGGGCGCTGATCGTCGCGATCATCATGGCCGGCTACGGTTTCTACCTGATGCTGGGTGAGGGACAGGACTTGGCCAACCTGGGCATCGTCGCCTTCGTTGCCACCTTGCAGTTCCTGCCCGGCGTACTGTCGGTGCTGTATTGGCCGACCGCCAACCGCCGCGGCTTCATCGCCGGCCTGCTGGCAGGGATCCTGGTGTGGCTGGTCGCGATGCTGTTGCCGCTGTTGGGCAACCTTCAGGGCTTCTATATTCCGCTGCTGAACATGATCTACGTGCTCGACGACACCAGTTGGCATATGGCGGCCATCGCCTCCCTGGCGGCGAACGTGCTGATGTTCACCCTGATCTCGCTGTTCACCAACGCCAGCAGCGAAGAGGCCAGCGCCGCCGAAGCTTGCGCGGTGGACAATGTCCGCCGCCCGCAGCGTCGCGAACTGCACGCCGCCTCGCCCCAGGAATTCGCCACGCAACTGGCCAAGCCCTTGGGCGCCAAGGCCGCGCAAAAAGAAGTCGAACAGGCCCTGCGCGACCTCTACCTGCCCTTCGATGAACGTCGTCCGTATGCCTTGCGTCGCCTGCGGGACCGGATCGAGGCCAACCTGTCCGGCCTGATGGGCCCCAGCGTGGCCCAGGACATGGTCGAGACGTTCCTGCCCTACAAGGCCGGCGGCGAGAACTACGTCACCGAAGACATCCACTTCATCGAAAGCCGCCTCGAGGATTACCATTCGCGCCTCACGGGCCTTGCCGCCGAACTGGACGCCTTGCGCCGTTACCACCGCCAGACCCTGCAGGAACTGCCGATGGGCGTGTGCTCCCTGGCCAAGGACCAGGAAATCCTGATGTGGAACAAAGCCATGGAAGAGCTCACCGGGATCGCGGCCCAGCGCGTGGTCGGTTCACGCCTGAGCACCCTGGGCGAACCGTGGAAAGGCTTGTTGCAAGGTTTCATCGACCTGCCGGACGAGCACTTGCACAAACAGCACCTGGCCCTCGACGGCCAGACCCGTTGGCTGAACCTGCACAAGGCGGCGATCGACGAGCCGCTGGCACCCGGTAACAGCGGCCTGGTGCTGCTGGTCGAAGACCTGACCGATACCCAGATGCTCGAAGACAAGCTGGTCCACTCCGAACGACTGGCAAGCATCGGCCGGTTGGCCGCCGGGGTGGCCCACGAAATCGGCAACCCGATCACCGGCATCGCCTGCCTGGCGCAGAACCTGCGCGAAGAACGCGAGGACGACGGCGAGCTGACGGAAATCAGCGGCCAGATCCTCGAACAGACCAAGCGCGTGTCGCGCATCGTCCAGTCGCTGATGAGCTTCGCCCATGCTGGCGGTCACCAGCACAATGACGAGCCCGTCTGTCTGGCCGAAGTGGCCCAGGATGCCATTGGTCTGCTGGCGCTCAACCGGCGCAATTTCGAAGTGCAATTCTTCAACCTGTGCGATCCGGACCATTGGGTCGATGGCGACCCCCAGCGGCTCGCCCAGGTGTTGATCAACCTGCTATCCAACGCGCGGGACGCCTCACCGGCCGGCAGCGCGGTGCGGGTCAAGAGTGAAGCCTTCGAACACACGGTCGACCTGATCGTCGAAGACGAAGGCAGCGGTATCCCACAGAACATCATGGACCGATTGTTCGAACCTTTCTTCACCACCAAGGATCCTGGCGAAGGCACCGGTCTGGGCCTCGCACTGGTCTATTCCATCGTTGAAGAGCATTATGGACAAATCACCATCGACAGCCCGGCCGATGTACAAAGCCAACGCGGCACCCGTATCCGGGTGACCTTGCCGCGTCATGTCGAAGCGACGTCCGCTGTGAACTGAGACCGTCGAGAGAATCGAATCAATGCCGCACATTTTGATCGTCGAAGACGAAACAATTATCCGCTCCGCCTTGCGCCGCCTGCTGGAACGCAACCAGTACCAGGTCAGCGAAGCCGGTTCAGTGCAGGAAGCACAAGAACGTTTCAGCATTCCAACGTTTGACCTGATCGTCAGCGACCTGCGCCTGCCTGGCGCCCCGGGTACCGAGCTGATCAAGCTCGGCCAGGGCACACCCGTGCTGATCATGACCAGTTACGCCAGCCTGCGCTCGGCGGTCGACTCCATGAAAATGGGTGCGGTGGACTACATCGCCAAACCGTTCGACCACGACGAGATGCTCCAGGCCGTGGCCCGCATCCTGCGTGACCGACAGGCGGCGACCAGCAACCCGGCGGAACCCGTCGGCAAGGCCAGTGCCTCGGCGAAAGCCGGCGCCAGCAACAATAATGGCGAAATTGGCATCATCGGTTCCTGCCCGCCCATGCAGGACCTGTACAGCAAGATCCGCAAAGTGGCGCCGACCGACTCCAATGTCCTGATCCAGGGCGAGTCCGGTACCGGCAAGGAGCTGGTAGCCCGCGCCCTGCACAATCTGTCACGCCGGGCCAAGGCGCCGATGATCTCGGTGAACTGCGCGGCGATTCCGGAGAGCCTGATCGAGTCCGAACTGTTCGGCCACGAGAAAGGTGCGTTCACCGGTGCCAGCGCCGGGCGCGCAGGCTTGGTGGAAGCGGCGGACGGCGGCACGCTGTTCCTCGATGAAATTGGCGAACTGCCACTGGAAGCCCAGGCGCGGTTGCTGCGGGTGCTGCAGGAAGGCGAAATCCGCCGCGTCGGCTCGGTGCAGTCGCAAAAGGTCGATGTGCGCCTGATCGCGGCCACCCACCGTGACCTCAAGAGCCTGGCGAAGATCGGCCAGTTCCGCGAAGACTTGTATTACCGCTTGCACGTGATCGCCTTGAAGCTGCCCGCCCTGCGCGAGCGTGGCGCGGACGTCAATGAAATCGCCCAGGCATTCCTGGCTCGCCAGAGCGCGCGGGTCAACCGCACCGATCTCAAGTTCGCCCCGGACGCCGAACAGGCCATCCGTCATTACGCCTGGCCGGGTAACGTTCGCGAGCTGGAAAACGCGGTCGAGCGGGCGGTGATCCTGTGCGAGAGCCCGGAAATCTCTGCCGAGCTGCTGGGCATCGACATCGAACTGAGCGACCTGGACGACGAAGAGTTCATCGGCCTGGCCCCGCAACAGGGCGGCGCTGCCAACAACACCAGCCACGAGCCCACCGAAGACCTGTCCCTGGAAGACTACTTCCAGCACTTCGTCCTGGAGCACCAGGACCACATGACCGAGACCGAACTGGCACGCAAACTGGGCGTAAGCCGCAAGTGCCTGTGGGAACGTCGCCAACGCCTGGGGATTCCACGGCGCAAGACCGGTGCGACCAGCGAAAGCTGAGGTGTGGGGGTAACACCGCTGAATGTGAAAAAACTGTTACCTCAACTTTTTCACGTAACAGAAGCCGGGGTTTACGGTAACGAAACCCCGGCTTTTTTTCGCCCCGAAAAAATGGTTATAACCCTAGAACCCCCGGTTCCGCTGGGCCTCGCAAAAGTTGGCACGCCCCCTGCTATAGCTTTGGTACAAGAACAATAACAAGCAATGCAAAAGACAATAAAAATAAGACGAATCGACTCACGCACAATAAAAACAAGACGGCGAGAGGCGCAGCTAACTGATTCTTTTGGAGAGGCGTTGTATTTGGGGCTTGCCCCACAACCAGGCCGAGAACAATAAAAACTGTCTCAAGACAGGTGCCTGAACTGGTTGGATCGATAGATCACTGCAACACAGCGATCAAAGCAATCCGTTTGCTCTTGGCTCCCGATTGGGAGGGTCACGAAGGGAAAACCTTGTGACGCGGGCACTCAACAAAAACAAGAAGCCCAAAACCAATAATAAAAACAGAGCACGTAACTAATTCTGGGGGAGCTTCGGCTCCCCTTGTGGTTTCTGTCGTTCCGACTCCCCGCAGCCTACAAGGCTTGTCGCTGAAGCTTGCAGCTCTAAACCGCTCCGTCCTACACCATCCCTCGACTAAATGCTAGAATCTCGGCCCATCATGCGGTCATTCTTCGTTTTTGGCCGAATATTCCTTCAAACAGTGCATCCCATGCTGAAGAAGCTGTTCCAGTCATTCCGTTCTCCCTTGCGTCGTACGCAACACATTCGCAGCACGCCTGAAGTGCTCAACAGCGGCCAGCATTCACTGCAAAAGGCCCAGTTCAGCCGGTATGCGGTGAACATCGTCGAACGTTTGCAGAACGCCGGTTACCAGGCTTACCTGGTCGGTGGCTGCGTGCGCGACATGCTGCTCAACATCACCCCCAAGGATTTCGACGTCGCCACCAGTGCCACGCCGGAACAGATACGGGCCGAATTTCGCAACGCGCGGATCATTGGCCGGCGCTTCAAACTGGTCCACATCCACTTCGGTCGCGAAATCATCGAAGTGGCGACCTTCCGCGCCAATCACCCGCAAAACGATGAAGAGGAAGACAGCAACCAGTCTTCCCGCAACGAAAGCGGGCGCATCCTGCGCGATAACGTCTACGGCACGCTGGAAGAAGACGCGCAACGCCGCGACTTCACCATTAACGCCCTGTATTACGATCCGGTCAGCGAGCGCATCCTCGATTACGCCAACGGCGTACACGACATTCGCAATCGCCTGATCCGTCTGATCGGCGACCCCAAGCAGCGCTACCAGGAAGACCCGGTGCGAATGCTGCGGGCCGTGCGTTTCGCCGCCAAGCTGGATTTCGGCATCGAAAAACACAGCGCCTTGCCGATTCGTGAACTGGCGCCGATGCTGCGCGAAATCCCTTCGGCGCGCCTGTTCGAGGAAGTGCTCAAGCTGTTCCTGTCGGGCAACGCCGCAGACACCTTCGAGATGCTGGTGGACCTGCAGTTGTTCGATCCGCTGTTCCCCGCCAGTGCCGAGGCCCTGGAGCACAACCCGACCTACACCCACACCTTGATCAGCGAAGCACTGACCAACACCGACCTGCGCATCAAGCAGAACAAGCCGGTGACGCCTGCGTTCCTGTTCGCCGCGTTGCTCTGGCCTGCCCTGCCGGCTCGGGTGCTGCGCCTGCAAGAGCGTGGCATGCCGCCGATCCCGGCGATGCAGGAAGCCGCCCACGAGCTGATTGCCGAACAGTGCCAGCGCATCGCCATTCCAAAACGCTTCACGATGCCGATCCGCGAGATCTGGGACATGCAGGAGCGCCTGCCACGGCGCAGCGGCAAGCGTGCCGACCTGCTGCTGGACAACCCGCGTTTCCGCGCCGGCTACGACTTCCTGCTGCTGCGTGAAAGCGCGGGCGAGCAGACCGATGGCCTGGGTGAATGGTGGACCGATTACCAGGACGCCAACGACAGCGAGCGCCGCGACATGATTCGCGACCTCAGCGGCAAGGATGACGGCGCCAGCGGCCCGCGCAAGCGCCGTCGCAGCAGCGGTGCCAAGCGCAAGCGTGCCGGTGTACCGAGCGCATCGGGCGAGTAATCGATGGAACGCATCTACATCGGCATGGGCAGCAACCTGGCCGAACCCGCCGAACAATTGCGCAGCGCCGTCCAGGCGCTGGCGCAATTGCCCGACACCCAACTGCTGGGGGTCTCGGCGTTTTATCAGAGCGATTCCCTGCTGCCCGGCCAGCCGCGCTACACCAACGCGGTGGCGGCGCTGGACAGCCGCCTGGCACCGCTGGACCTGCTCGATGCGCTGCAAGCCATCGAAACCGGACAAGGTCGCGAACGCCTGGAACGCTGGGGCCCGCGCACCCTGGACCTGGATATCCTGCTGTTCGGCGATCGCCTGATCGACGAGCCTCGCCTCAAGGTCCCTCACTACCACATGCAAGCCCGAGCCTTCGTGCTGTACCCACTGGCCGAGTTGGCGCCCGCCGACCTGCGCCTGGCCGATGGACGCTCACTTAAGGATCTCCTCGCGGCGTGCCCATTCGCCGGTCTGGAACGCCTGCCTCCAAACTGATGCAGTTCCTCTTGTGGGAGCAAAGCTTGCTCGCGATTGCGGTGGGCCAGTGAACATCCATACCGTCTGATCCACCGCCATCGCGAGCAAGCTTTGCTCCCACAGGATGCGGTACTGGACCGTCATTCCGGGGACACGCCTCTACGCTGAAACGCATCAGTAACCCCGGTAACACCCGGCGGTAACACATCCAATTGACTTCCCGAGTGCTCCTCACGACTATAGGCGTCCCGTTGCCGCCAATACGGCGCTGAAGGGCGCAATCCAGGCCTTACAAGCACCACACATAAGAAGGTGCGCCTGTATCGATAACGAATCATGCGCGTTACTTGCAGTAATTCACGAGCGCCTAATGAGGACTTTTTCATGCCAGCTATTACCCTGACCACGCTGCAAGGTCTTAAGCAAAAAGGTGAAAAAATCACCATGCTGACCTGCTATGACGCAACTTTCGCCCACGCCTGCAATGAGGCCGGTGTCGAAGTGTTGCTGGTGGGCGATTCCCTCGGCATGGTGCTGCAAGGTCACGACAGCACGCTGCCGGTGACCACCGCCGAGATGGCCTACCATGTGGCCGCCGTCAAACGCGGTAACACCGATGCACTGATTCTTGCCGACCTGCCGTTCATGGCCTACGCCACCCTCGAACAAACCATGACCAACAGCGCCATGCTGATGCAGGCCGGTGCCCACATGCTCAAGGTCGAAGGTGCGTTGTGGCTGGCCGATTCGATTCGGCTGCTGGCCGAGCGGGGTATCCCGGTATGCGCGCACATGGGCCTGACCCCACAATCGGTCAATATCTTCGGTGGCTACAAGGTCCAGGGTCGCAATGAGAACCAGGCACGGCAGATGCGCGCCGATGCGATTGCGCTGGAGCAGGCTGGCGCGGCGATGTTGCTGCTCGAATGCGTGCCCAGCGAGCTGGCGGAAGAAATCACCCAGGCGGTGAAGATCCCGGTGATCGGGATCGGCGCCGGCCACGCCACCGATGGCCAGGTACTGGTGCTGCACGACATGCTCGGCCTGTCGATCACCGGTCGCGTGCCCAAGTTCGTGAAGGACTTCATGGCCGGGCAGACGTCCATCCAGGGCGCGTTGAGTGCCTACGTCGCCGAAGTCAAGGCCGTAACCTTCCCTGGCGCCGAGCACGGGTTTTCTGCATGAACACCGTCAAAACCGTACGCGAACTGCGGGCCGCCGTGGCCCGTGCCCGCGGCGAAGGCAAACGCATCGCCTTCGTGCCGACCATGGGCAACCTGCACAGCGGCCACGTGGCGCTGGTCACCAAGGCCGCGCAACGGGCCGATTTCGTGGTGGCGAGCATTTTCGTCAACCCCCTGCAATTCGGCGCTGGCGAAGACCTGGACAAATACCCCCGCACCCTGGCGGCCGACCAGGAGAAACTGCTCCAGGCCGGCTGCCATCTGCTGTTCGCGCCCAGCGTCGAAGAGATGTACCCCGACGGCATGGCCGGGCAGACCCGGGTCAGCGTCCCGCAATTGTCCGAAGGCTTGTGCGGTGCCAGCCGTCCAGGGCATTTCGAAGGCGTGGCGACGGTGGTCAGCAAGCTGTTCAACATGGTCCAGCCTGACCTGGCGGTGTTTGGCCAGAAAGACTTCCAGCAACTGGCGGTGATTCGCGCACTGGTCCATGACCTGAACATGCCGATCCAGATCATCGGCGAGCCGACCGTTCGCGCCGAGGACGGCCTGGCGCTGTCCTCGCGCAACGGCTTCCTCAGCCCGGATCAACGTGCCGTCGCGCCTGTGGTCTATCGCGTCCTGAGCCAGATCGCCGAGGCCATCAAACAGGGCCGACGAGATTTCCCGGCACTGATCGACGAGCAGCTCAAGCAACTCGAAGCCGCCGGCCTGCGTCCCGATTACCTGGAAATCCGTCACGCCAAGACCTTGCGCCCGGCATTGAGCGAGGACCGTGACATGGTGATTCTGGTGGCGGCCTTCCTCGGCACCACACGCCTGATCGACAACCTGCACCTGGACCTCGACACCCCCGCCTGAACCCACACCCGTCCCAATCTGGGGGTGGGCCTTGTGGGAGCAAAGCTTGCTCGCGATAGCGGTCTGATATTCGACGTACGTGTCGAATTTGACCACGTCATCGCGATCAAGCTTTGCTCCCACATACCGACTGCACTTGCAAATCCCTCGCGTATTGCCGCCCCACAAGGCTTCAGGCAGACTGCCCGCCGTTCGGACCCGACCAGAGGAAACATTCATGCATGCCATCATGCTCAAGGCCAAGCTGCACCGCGCCGAAGTCACCCACGCCGTGCTCGATTACGAAGGCTCCTGCGCCATTGATGGTGAGTGGCTGGACCTGTCGGGGATCCGCGAATACGAACAGATCCAGATCTACAACGTCGACAACGGCGAACGCTTCACCACCTACGCCATCCGTGGCGAGGAAGGTTCGCGGATGATCTCGGTGAACGGCGCCGCAGCGCACAAGGCCAAGGTGGGTGATCGTGTCATCATCTGCGCCTACGCCCACTACAGCGAAGCTGAGCTGGTCAACTTCAAGCCCCGCATGCTGTACATGGCGCCAGGCAATGAACTGAGCCACACCAGCAATGCGATTCCGGTGCAGCTCGCCTGATCGAACCCGAACGATATCTGTGTACAAGCCTGTGGGAGCAAAGCTTGCTCGCGATAGCAGTGTGTCAGGCGACATCCATGCAACTGGTCCATTGCAATCGCGAGCAAGCTTTGCTCCCACAGCGAACCATTCCCGCCCCCTGCTGTATAAAAAAGTACCGGGAATCGGTCAGACAAAGCCAAGACAGATCGCAACACGAGGTTTACTGTAGTCGCCCTGTGTCCGGCGATCATGTCGATGCAGTGTCCGGACGCCCACCTCAAGCCGCGCCGGAGTTTTTAGTGTACAAAAGGCCGTTCAAGTAAAAAGGAAACCCGCAGCGATGGCGTATTACCGAACCCCTCATGACGTGACCGCTCTGCCAGCCTGGCAAGCGCTGAATGACCACCGCAAAGCCATGCAGGATTTCAGCATGCGCGAAGCGTTCAATGCCGATCCGCAGCGTTTTACTCAATTCACCCTGTCGAGCTGCGGCCTGTTTCTCGACTACTCGAAAAACCTGATCAACGCCCAGACCCGCGATCTGCTGGTGGGCCTGGCCAACGAAGTCGACCTCAAGGGCGCGATCAAGTCACTGTTCGAAGGCGAAATCGTCAACGCCTCGGAAAACCGCCCTGCCCTGCACACCGCCCTGCGTCGGCCGGTGGGCGACAAGTTGCTGGTCAACGGCGTCAACGTGATGCCGGACGTGCACAAAGTGCTGAACCAGATCACCGACCTGGTGGGCCGCATTCACGACGGCCTGTGGCGCGGCTACACCGAAAAGCCCATCACCGACGTGGTGAACATCGGCATCGGTGGTTCTTTCCTCGGCCCGGAGCTGGTGTCCGAAGCGCTGTTGTCCTACGCGCAAAAAGGCGTTCGCTGCCACTACCTGGCGAACATCGACGGCAGTGAGTTCCACGAACTGACCATGAAGCTGCGCGCCGAGACCACGCTGTTCATCGTCTCGTCGAAATCCTTCAACACCCTCGAAACCCTGAAGAACGCCCAGGCCGCCCGCGCCTGGTACCTGGCCCAGGGTGGCTCCGAAGCGGAGCTGTATCGCCACTTCATCGCCGTGTCGAGCAACAATGCCGCCGCCGTGGCCTTCGGCATCCGCGAAGAAAACATCTTCCCGATGTGGGACTGGGTTGGCGGGCGTTACTCGCTGTGGTCGGCCATCGGCCTGCCGATCGCCCTGGCCATCGGCATGTCGAACTTCAAGGAATTGCTCTCCGGCGCCTATTCCATGGACCAGCATTTCCAGAGCGCCCCGTTCGAGCAGAACATGCCGGTGCTGCTGGCACTGCTGGGCGTGTGGTACGGCAACTTCTGGGGTGCGCAGAGCCATGCGATCCTGCCGTATGACCACTACCTGCGTAACATCACCAAGCATTTGCAGCAGTTGGACATGGAATCCAACGGCAAGAGCGTGCGCCTGGACGGTACGCCGGTGTCGACCGACACAGGCCCGGTGATCTGGGGCGGCGTTGGCTGCAACGGTCAGCACGCCTACCACCAGTTGCTGCACCAGGGCACCCAGTTGATCCCGGCCGACTTCATCGTGCCGATCGTCAGCTTCAACCCGGTTTCCGATCATCACCAGTGGCTGTACGCCAACTGCCTGTCCCAGAGCCAGGCACTGATGCTCGGCAAGACCCGCGCCGAAGCCGAAGCCGAGCTGCGGGACAAGGGCGCCAGCGAAGAAGAGGTGCAGAAACTGGCCTCCCACAAGGTGATCCCGGGCAACCGTCCGAGCAACACCCTGGTGGTCGAACGCATCAGCCCACGTCGCCTCGGCGCGTTGGTGGCGCTGTATGAACACAAGGTGTTCGTGCAGAGCGTGGTCTGGGGCATCAACGCCTTCGACCAATGGGGCGTGGAACTGGGCAAGGAACTGGGCAAGGGCGTCTACAACCGCCTGGTGGGCAGTGAAGAAAACCCGGCCGAAGATGCCTCGACCCAGGGCTTGATCAACTACTTCCGCGGTCGTCACCGCGGCTGATCGTCCCCACGCTCCCACAGCTCACCGCTGATCCCTGTGGGAGCGAGCCTTGTGGGAGCAAAGCTTGCTCGCGATAGCGGTCTGACATCAACCTATCTGTTGAATGTGACGCCGTCATCGCGAGCAAGCTTTGCTCCCACCAAGCTCGCACACAGTTGCTTTGTGCATGACTTGAACCCCCAGGCGACTGGGCGCATCTTTATGACTTGTCGCAAAACAAGAATAAGGAACCGTCATGTTCGATATCAGCCAGTACCCCCAAGCCGATGCCGTCCGCCGGGCTGCGCAACTGAGTCAGGACGAGTACAAGCGGCTCTATAAAGAATCCATCGAACACCCCAGCGCCTTCTGGGCCGAGCAGGCCACCCGCTTTCTCGACTGGATGACGCCCTGGCAAACCGTCCAGCGCTATGACCTCAAGAACGGCGACGCGACCTGGTTCGCCGGTGGCAAGCTGAACGTCAGCGCCAATTGCATCGACCGTCACCTGCAAACGCGCGGCGACCAGACGGCAATCATCTGGGAAGGCGACGACCCCGCCGAGTCGGCAGAAATCACCTACAAAAAACTACACAACCATGTGTGCCGCCTGGCCAACGTGCTGAAAAGCCGTGGCGTGAAGAAAGGCGACCGGGTCTGCATCTACATGCCGATGATCCCCGAGGCCGCCTACGCCATGCTCGCCTGTACCCGCATCGGCGCGGTGCATTCAGTGGTATTCGGCGGTTTCTCACCGGACTCGCTGCGCGACCGGATTCTCGATGCCGACTGCCGCACCGTGATCACCGCTGACGAAGGTGTGCGCGGCGGGCGCTTCGTACCGCTCAAGCGTAACGTCGACAAGGCCCTGGAAAGTTGCCCGAACGTCAGCACCGTGCTGGTGGTCCAGCGCACCCAAGGCGAGGTGGGCTGGGTAGAAGGCCGTGACCTGTGGTACCACCAGGCCATGCACGAGATGAGCGACGACTGCCCACCGGAACCGATGGACGCCGAAGACCCGTTGTTCATCCTCTACACCTCCGGCAGCACCGGCAAACCCAAGGGCGTGCTGCACACCACGGGCGGCTATCTGCTGCAAGCGGCGATGACGTTCAAGTACGTGCTCGATTACCGCGACAACGAAGTGTTCTGGTGCACCGCCGATGTCGGCTGGGTCACCGGCCACAGCTACATCGTCTACGGCCCGCTGGCCAATGGCGCCACCACGCTGATCTTCGAGGGCGTGCCGAGCTACCCGAGCAGTTCGCGCTTCTGGCAGGTGATCGACAAGCATCAGGTCAACATCTTCTACACCGCACCGACCGCCCTGCGCGCGCTGATGCGCGAAGGTCCCGGACCGTTGCAGGAAACGTCCCGCAAAAGCCTGCGATTGCTCGGCACCGTTGGTGAGCCGATCAACCCGGAAGCGTGGGAATGGTATTTCAACACGGTAGGCGAACAGCGCTGCCCGATTGTCGATACCTGGTGGCAGACCGAGACCGGCGGCATCATGCTCAGCCCGTTGGTGAGTGCCCCACGGCTCAAGCCAGGCTGCGCCACCCGGCCGATGTTCGGCGTGCAACCGGTCTTGCTGGATGAAGTGGGCAAGGAAATCAACGGCGCCGGCAGCGGCGTCCTGGCGATCAAATCCAGTTGGCCCGGGCAGATTCGCAGCGTCTACGGCGATCATCAACGCATGGTCGACACCTACTTCAAACCCTACCCTGGCTATTATTTCACCGGCGACGGCGCGCGCCGCGACGAAGACGGCGACTACTGGATCACCGGGCGCATCGACGATGTGATCAACGTCTCCGGGCATCGTATCGGCACCGCCGAAGTGGAAAGCGCCCTGGTGCTGCACGACAACATTGCCGAAGCCGCCGTCGTCGGCTATCCCCATGACCTCAAGGGCCAGGGCATCTATGCCTTTGTCACGCCGATGAACGGTGTGGAGGCCAATGACGAGCTGAAGAAAGAACTGCTGGCCCACGTCAGCAAGGAAATCGGCAGCTTCGCCAAGCCGGAACTGATCCAGTGGGCGCCGGCGTTGCCCAAGACCCGTTCGGGCAAGATCATGCGACGCATCCTGCGCAAGATCGCCTGCAACGAACTCGACAGCCTTGGTGACACCTCGACCCTGGCCGATCCCAGTGTGGTGGAGGGGCTGATCGACAAACGCCTCAATCGCTGAGGATTCCTGTGGGAGCGAGCTTGCTCGCGATGGGGCCCTGTCAGTCCAGACCGCCATCGCGAGCAAGCTCGCTCCCACAGGGACCACGCCGGCCATAACTGCTAAACTCCCGCGCCTCATTTCTCTAAGGCGCGCCCGGCATGTCTTCCTTGAATCAGGCGCTGCGCGCCGCCCTCGACCAGCGTCAGGAGCTGCTCGGCCAACTGCACCAGCAAGGCACCGACTGCTATCGCCTGTTCCATGGCAGCCAGGAAGGCGCCCCCGGCCTGACCATCGACCGCTACGGCCCGCAACTGCTGGTACAGAGCTTCCATCAGTCGCTGGAGCGCGACGACCTGCTGCAACTGCACGGCATCGTCAACGAACGGCTGGGACTGGAGACTTTGTTGGTCTACAACGACCGCGCCCGGGGCAATTCGCGCATCGATCGCCAGGACACTGTCTATCAGGCGGACGAGGCCGCCCTGCAAGACCTGGTCGGGCATGAATGGGGCTTGAATTATCGCGTCCGCGGTCGCCATGCCGGGCAGGATCCACTGCTGTTTCTCGACCTGCGCAACGCCCGGGGCTGGGTCAAGGCACACAGCCGCAATAAAAGCGTGCTGAACCTGTTCGCCTACACCTGCGGCGTCGGCCTGAGCGCCGCGGCCGGTGGTGCGCGGGAGGTGTGCAATCTGGACTTCGCCGAAGGCAACCTGGCGGTGGGCCGCGAAAATGGCCTGCTCAACCCCGATTTGCCGCCGATGGAATTCGTGCAGTCGGATTACTTTCCGGCGATTCGCCAACTGGCCGGCCTGCCCATCAGCCAGCGGCGCGGGCAGAAACTACCCAGCTACGTGCGCCTGGAGCAACGCCAGTACGACCTGGTGCTGCTCGATCCACCGGCCTGGGCCAAAAGTGCGTTCGGCACCGTCGACCTGTTGCGCGATTACCAAAGCCTGCTGAAACCGGCCCTGCTCACCACCGCCGACAATGGCGTGCTGATCTGCTGCAACAACCTGGCAAAAGTGCCCATGGACGACTGGCGCGAGCAGGTGTTGCGTTGTGCGGAAAAAACCGGTCGCCCGGTGCGCGAGTGGAGCGTGCTGACGCCCGGCAGCGATTTCCCTTCCCGGGATCAGCAGCCGCCGCTCAAGACGCTGATCCTCCAGCTCTAGGTCCGCGTCGGGATTCTCACCGAGAAAACCAGACAATTCTCATAAATCACAGTGGCTTCGGAACCGTAAACGCGTGCCATACTCCAAGGCATTCCGAATTCACACCAAGATGAAGCCGCACATGCCCAAAGGATTGATTCGCGCCATCGGCGCTCTGTTGACCGCACTGGCCCTCTACAGCCTGTTGGGCTTTCTGATTTTGCCGGGCATCGCCTTGCGCATCGCCAACCAGCAACTGGCCGCCCTTGCGACGGTGCCGGCGCAGATCCAGCGCATCGAACTCAATCCCTTCAGCCTTGAAGTCACCCTCTGGGGCCTGAATATCGGCGAACCAGGCAAGGAACAGGTCGGCTTCGAACGGCTGTATGCCAATCTGCAGCTCGACAGCCTGTGGTCCGGCGCCTTGCACCTGGTCGACATCGAGCTGGACAAGCCCAAGACCGAAGTGATGTTCGCCAAGGACGGTCAGTTGAACCTGCTGGGCCTGTTCAAGCTGCCGGCCAGCGAACCGACGCCTGCCAACCCCGAGGCCAAGCCGTTCCCCCTGCGGGTCGAGCGAATCAAGTTGGCCGGCGGCTATGTGCATTTCCAGGACCTGCGCCCCAGCGAACCCATTGAGTTTCTCTACGACACCCTCGATTTCGAGCTGAAAAACCTCAGCACCCTGCCCGACGACAATGCCGACATGACCCTGGTGGCTGCTGGCCCCGAAGGCGGACAGATCGACTGGACCGGTAATTTCAGCCTCACGCCGATTGCCTCCCAAGGCACGCTCAAAGTCACTGGCGGCCAAATGAAAGCCTGGTGGCCCTATGTGCGCGACGCCGTGCCGCTGGTTCTGGAAAACGGCGTCCTGAACCTCAGCACCGACTACAAGCTCAACCTGGCCAAGGGCACCGAACTGCTGCTCAACAACGCCGCGGTCAGTGTCGCGCCCTTCGCCATCAAGACACCCGATGGCCGTCCATTGGTGAAGCTCGAACGCCTGGACGTGAGCGAAACCTCGGTAGACCTGGCCAAGCAGCAAGTCATCGTGGGCAAGATCCGCAGCCAGAAGCTGGAAACCTGGGCCGCTCGCGAGGCGGACGGGCAGCTGGACTGGCAGAAACTCTTCGCCAGCCAGCCGGCCAAACCGCAGGTCAAGGCTGAACCGGCATCCGCCCCGGCAGCGGCAGACTCGCCAAAAGCTGAACCGGCACCGCCCAGCAAACCCTGGCAGGTGATGTTGAAGGATGTGCAACTGCGCGACTATAAGGTGCACTTGGCCGACCGCCAGGCCCAGCCCGCCGTGGCACTGGAGGTCGGCCCGCTGAACCTCGACCTGCAGAACTACGACACCCTCAACGGCTCACCCTTTGCCCTCAAGCTGGACACCGGGATAGGCAAGCAGGGCAAGATCCTGGCCGACGGCGAGGTCAACCTGAACCCGATCACCGCCAAGCTCAAGGTCAAGACCCAGGACGTCGATCTGCGCGTCGCCCAGTCGTACATCAACCCGTTCATTCGCCTGGAGCTGCGCTCCGGGATGCTCGGCAGTGACCTGGCGGTCGACCTCAAAAGCACCGAACCGCTGGCATTTGCCGTCACCGGCCGTGCCCAGGTCGATCAGTTGCACACCCTCGACACGCTCAAGACCCGCGACTTCCTCAAGTGGCAGAGCCTGGTCCTCGAAGGCCTGAATTATCAGCACGGGGACAGCCTGTCCATCGACAAGGTCAACCTGTTCCAGCCTTACGCGCGCTTCATGATCAACGACGACCGCACCACCAACGTCGATGACCTGCTGATCCCGCAACCGGCCGACAGCGGCACCAAGAAAGCCGCGGCAAAACCGGCGTCCCAGGAAAAACCGCTGGGCATCCACATCGGTGGTATCGCCATCAATGACGGTTCGGCCAACTTCGCCGACTTCAGCCTGACGCCCAATTTCGCCACGGCCATCCAGCAGCTCAATGGCCAGATCGGCACCATCGACAGCCGCCAGGCCAAACCGGCCAGCGTCGACATCAAGGGCAAGGTCGATCGCTATGCACCGGTCACCATCAAGGGCGCGGTCAACCCCTTCGACCCGATGGCCAGCCTCGACATCGCCACCAGTTTCAAACGGGTCGAGCTGACCACCCTGACGCCCTACTCCGGCAAGTTCGCCGGCTATCGCATCCGCAAGGGTCGGCTCAATCTCGACCTGCATTACCAGATCACCAAGGGCAAGCTCCAGGCGGAAAACAAAGTGGTGGTCGAGCAACTGCAACTGGGGGAGAAAGTCGACAGCCCGGACGCCGTGAGCCTGCCACTCAAACTGGCGGTCGCCTTGCTCAAGGATTCTGACGGTAAGATTTCCATCGAACTACCCGTGTCCGGCGATCTCAACGACCCGCAATTCAGTGTCATGCCAATCGTCTGGCAGACCCTGCGCAACCTGTTGGTACGAGCGGCCCAGGCGCCGTTCAAACTCATCGGTGGGCTGGTGGCCGGTGGCGGCTCGGAAGACCTGGGCAGCGTGGCGTTTGCGCCGGGCTCCAGCGACCTGAGCAAGGACAATGAAGGCGTGCTGCTCAAACTGTCCGAGGCCCTTGGCAAACGTCCGGAGCTGCGCCTGGAGATCGAAGGCACCGCCGCCGAAAGCAGCGACGGCCCACTGCTCGCCGCCCAGCGCCTGGAACGCGAATACCAGTACAACTACTACAAGATGCTGCAGCGTCGGGGCGACAAAGTACCGGCCCAGGCCTCGCTGATACAGGTGCCCGAGGATGAAAAGGCACCGCTGCTCGAAGGCATCTACCGCACCCGCCTCAAGACCCAACCGCCCGCCGATTGGACGCAATTGGACAAAAAGACGCGCATCGAGAAACTGCGTGAAGGCGTGATCAAGTTCTGGAGCGGCAGCGACGTGCTGCTGCGTCAACTGGGGCAGGAACGGGCCAGCAGCATCAAGGACTTCCTGGTGGACAAAGGCCAGTTGGCCGACGACCGCGTGTATTTCATTGACGCCAACCTCGGCCAGGCCGAGAGCGATGGCCGGGTGATTACCCCGATGCATCTGGATGCCGAATAAGATGAAACCCTGGTGCGGGCTCAGCCTGGGTCTATTGCTCGCCACCGGCCATGCCGCGGCTGCCGACACGCTGCGTTGCGGCAGCCAGTTGATCAGCGTCGGCGACCGCTCCAGCGAAGTGCTGCAAAAGTGCGGGGAGCCCGCGGCGCGGGATGACCTGGGCTACAAACGCAGCGTCAATCGCCGGGAGGAATACCCGGTGGAAGAATGGACCTACGGCCCCAACAGCGGCATGTATCAGTACCTGCGCTTCGAGGGAAATCGGCTGGTGCAGATCAACAGCAAGCGGGGGCGGTGACCGTACCACCGCCATCGCGAGCAAGCTCGCTCCCACATTTGATCGCATTCCTGCTGGAAGAACTCTGGTCGCGGCGCAAGCAAGCTTGATCGCTGTTTCCTGAAGGAACCCGCACCCCTGTGGGAGCGAGCTTGCTCGCGATAAGCGCAACTCGGTTTCCCAGCCGGCTCCCCAAACCTCACCCGAACTTTTCCTCTCCCGGAATAGAACAGGCCCCCGGCACGAATGCCGGGGGCCTGTAATGGCCACGTCCGTGTGGCCTTTCGCATGAACTCCAAAGCAACGGCAAACGTATATCCTGGCCCGCTTGCCGCGCCTTCTCCCAGTCCAGGCGAGAAGTCTTGGCCTACTCGGCTTTCAGGCCGTCAGCCGATACGGCCTTGACGCCTTTGATTTTCTTGGCGATTGCCACAGCGGTGTCTTTTTGTGCATCAGTGACTTTGGTCATCGAAGACAGGGACACAACACCTTTGTTGGTTTCGACTTTGATATCTGTGCCTGGAATGCCTTTTTCAGTGACCAGATCAGCTTTGACCTTGGTGGTGATCCAGGTATCGGAAACGTCTTCCTTGGCCTCTGTCACTTCGCCCGCAGCCAGCATCATTGGCGCCTGAGTTGCTTGAGTGGTCTCGGCGAATGCGCTAGCCATAGTCAGGGTCAGAGCGGTAGCAGCGGCGGCAGTGATAGCGAACTTCTTCATACGAGTAACTCCTGTTTTTCTCAGAAACTGTCGGAGGTGGATCCCGGCAGGGTTAGCAGGAGTAGTGCGAAGGTTGTGCCAGTTTTAAGAAATTAATTAATTCCTTATAAATCAACTAGTTAAGCGAAGCGGCGAAATTCAGAATCATGCAAATTGCATGAGCCTCCCATTTTCAACATGCAACATGCCGATCCTGCCTTGCCGCTTAGCTGATAAATCAAGAAGGGTTTGCACGGCGAGGGAGCGGGCCCCCTTCGCCGCGCGAGTATCAGGTGCCAGGGCAAGAGATCGGCAGGTATTCCTTGGCTGCGGTGGATCCGCATGTCCAGAGGCCGTTGACATCACGGCTGAGGGTGATCGTCTTACCTACTACGGAGGCAGGGGCGTTCAGGAGGGTACAAACGATGGTGCCTGCCGTCGTAGCCGTACCTGTTACCGAAATTGTGCAGTTGCTGGTTGTGGTCGGGGCGTTCATGAGGGTCAACGTTGGAGTAACGCCCTGATTCATCTGATCCTCGTACGCCACCTTCAGCGCCGAGATTTCCCCCAGCCCGGCGGTAGCCTTCGCCCGCGCTTGGTACCTGGAATATTGCGGCAACGCAAACGTCGCCAGAATGCCGATGATCGCCACGACGATCAGCAGCTCGATCAGCGTAAAACCCTTCTGCTTATTCATAGACATCTCCATAGCATGAGTCGAAATCTCATGACCTGAAACGGCCATTGCAGGGCACATGCCAACCCTCAAGTCTCATCAATAAAGGGGGTTGAACCCGCCCAACGGCGACGTCCTACCTCAACAACCGCACTATCTGACGTTTTTTGTCACCCTGCCCCGCTGGTTTGGCGCCAAGCCTTGACTAGGCTATAAGTCATGAATCGTTCGCCGTCGGGATTCCCATGAATGACATCGCCCTCAGCGGCCTGACCAAGCAATTGGTGTTGGCCGAACTGCTCACCGAGCAAAGTGCGCAACAGGCGTATCAACAGGCTCAACGCAGCCGCATCCCCCTGGTCAGCTATCTGGTGCAGAACAAACTGGTCCAGAGCCGCCAGGTCGCGGAGATTGCCTCGGAGCATTTCGGCGTCGCCCTGCTGGACCTCAACAGCCTGGACAAAGAAACCCAACCCAGCGGCCTGGTCAGCGAAAAACTGGTGCGCCAGCACCACGCCCTGCCACTGTGGCGGCGTGGCAACAAACTGTACGTGGGCATCTCCGACCCCACTAATCACCAGGCCATCAACGACATCCAGTTCAGCACTGGCCTGACCACCGAAGCCATCCTGGTGGAGGACGAAAAGCTCAGCGAGGCCATCGAAAAGTTCTTCGAATCCAGCAGCACCGGCCTGGAAGGCATGGGCGATGTCGACCTCGACGGCCTGGACATCGAATCGATCGACGACACCAAGCAGGATGCCATCGGCAGCCAGGACGCCGACGACGCGCCCGTGGTGCGCTTCGTCAACAAGATGTTGCTGGACGCCATCAAGGGCGGCTCTTCCGACCTGCACTTCGAACCCTACGAAAAAATCTACCGGGTGCGGGTGCGCACCGACGGCATGCTACGGGAAGTGGCCCGCCCCCCGATCCAATTGGCGACCCGTATCGCCGCCCGCCTGAAAGTCATGGCCAGCCTGGATATTTCCGAGCGGCGCAAACCCCAGGACGGCCGGTTGAAAATGCGCCTGTCAAAAACCAAATCCATCGACTTCCGGGTCAACACCCTGCCCACGCTGTGGGGCGAAAAGGTGGTGATCCGGATCCTTGATCCGTCCAGTGCGCAAATGGGCATCGATGCCCTGGGCTACGAACCGGACCAGAAAGACCTGTACATGGCCGCCCTCAAGCAACCGCAAGGGCTGATCCTGGTGACCGGCCCGACCGGCTCGGGCAAGACCGTGTCGCTGTACACCGGGCTGAATATCCTCAACACCGTGGACATCAACATTTCCACCGCCGAAGACCCGGTGGAGATCAACATGGAAGGCATCAACCAGGTCAACGTGAATCCGCGCCAGGGGCTGGATTTCGCCCAGGCCCTGCGCTCGTTCCTGCGCCAGGACCCGGACGTGATCATGGTCGGCGAGATCCGCGACCTGGAAACCGCCGAGATCGCCATCAAGGCCGCCCAGACCGGGCACCTGGTGCTCTCCACCCTGCACACCAACAGCGCCGCCGAAACCCTGATCCGCCTGCAGAACATGGGCATTCCAGGGTTCAACATCGCCACCGCCGTGCACCTGATCATCGCCCAGCGGCTGGCGCGCAAGCTGTGCAGTCACTGCAAGATAGCCATCGAGGTTCCCGAGGAAACCTTGCTCAAGGAAGGTTTCCCTCGGGAACGCATTGGCACATTCACGATCTATGAGCCGGTCGGTTGCGAACAGTGCAACAACGGCTACAAAGGGCGCGTGGGGGTTTACGAAGTGGTCAAGAACACGCCCGAGCTGCAACGGTTGATCATGGCCGAGGGCAACTCGCTGGAAATCGATCTGCAAATGCGCAAGGACGGTTTCAATGACCTGCGCACGTCGGGGCTGCTCAAAGTGATGCAGGGCGTCACCAGCCTCGAAGAAATCAACCGGGTCACCAAGGATTGAACATGGCGGTCAAGGCAGTCAAAACCGATGTTTACACTTGGGAAGGCAAGGACCGCAAAGGCACAAAAATGAGTGGCGAGCTGACGGGCCAGAGCCCGGCGCTGGTCAAGGCACAGCTGCGCAAACAAGGCATCAACCCGCAGAAGGTGCGCAAGAAATCCACCTCGATATTCAGCAAGGGCAAGCGCATCAAGCCGCTGGATATCGCCCTCTTCACCCGCCAGATGGCCACGATGCTCAAGGCGGGTGTGCCGCTGTTGCAGGCGTTCGACATCATTGGCGAAGGCTTCGACAACCCCAACATGCGCAAGCTGGTGGACGAGGTGAAGCAGGAAGTCGCCGCCGGCAACAGCTTCGCCGCGGCGCTGCGCAAGTGCCCGCAATATTTCGACGAGCTGTACTGCAACCTGGTGGACGCCGGCGAACAGGCCGGTGCCCTGGACACGCTGCTGGACCGGGTCGCGACCTACAAGGAAAAGAGCGAAGCGCTCAAGGCCAAAATCAAGAAAGCCATGACCTACCCTGCGGCCGTGGTCCTCGTTGCCGCAGTGGTCACGGGGATCCTCTTGGTCAAGGTCGTGCCGCAATTCGAATCGGTATTCTCCGGGTTCGGCGCGCAGCTGCCAGCCTTCACGGTAATGGTCATAGGCCTGTCGGAAATCATGCAGCAATGGTGGTGGGTGATGCTTGGCGGGTTGGTAGGGGCATTTTTTGGCGTGAAGTACGCGCTCAGGCGTTCGGAGCCCTTTCGCGACTGGCGCGACAAATGGCTGCTCAAGCTGCCGCTGATAGGCACCTTGCTGTACAAGTCCGCCGTGGCCCGCTACGCCCGCACGCTTTCCACCACCTTCGCCGCCGGCGTGCCGCTGGTGGAGGCCCTGGATTCGGTGTCTGGTGCCACCGGCAATGTGGTGTTCAAACGTGCCGTACTGCGCATCAAGCAGGAGGTCTCGACCGGCATGCAGTTGAATTTCTCGATGCGTGCCTCAGGGATCTTTCCGAACCTGGCGATCCAGATGACCGCCATCGGCGAGGAATCCGGCGCGCTGGACGACATGCTCGACAAGGTGGCGAGCTTTTATGAGGCCGAGGTGGACAATCTGGTGGACAACCTCACCAGCCTGATGGAACCCTTCATCATGGTGGTCCTGGGGGTGGTCGTCGGTGGTCTGGTGGTCGCCATGTACTTGCCCATCTTTCAACTCGGCTCTGCGATCTGACATGCCCCTGAGCGAATTCTTCGTGCTGTATCCCCTGGCTTTCGTGCTCGTTGCGGCACTGCTCGGCCTGATCATCGGCAGTTTCCTCAACGTGCTGGTGTGGCGCCTGCCGAAGATGCTCAACCGCGAATGGCGCCTGCAGGCCCACGACCTGCTGGGCCTGCCGGCCGAAACCCCTGGCCCGGTCTACAACCTGATGCTGCCACACTCCCAGTGCCCGCACTGCGGCCATCGCATCCGCGCCTGGGAAAACATTCCGCTGCTCAGCTACCTGATGCTGCGCGGCCGCTGTTCGGGCTGCGCCGCGCCCATCGGCAGGCGTTACCCCCTGACCGAGTTGGCCTGCGGTGCGTTATCGGCGTTCGTCGCCTGGCATTTCGGCTTTGGCTGGCACGCCGCGATGGTGATGGTGTTGACCTGGGGCCTGCTGGGCATGAGCCTGATCGACGCCGAGCATCAATTGCTGCCCGATACCCTGGTGCTGCCGTTGTTGTGGCTGGGTTTGATCATCAACAGCTTCGGGCTCTTCGTGTCCTTGAACCAGGCGATGTGGGGCGCGGTGGCCGGCTATCTGGCGCTGTGGTCGGTGTTCTGGGTGTTCAAGCTGATCACCGGCAAGGAAGGCATGGGCTACGGGGATTTCAAGCTGCTGGCGATGCTCGGCGCCTGGGGTGGCTGGCAAATCCTGCCACTGACGCTGCTGCTGTCGTCGCTGGTGGGCGCCGTTGTCGGGGTGATTGTGCTGCGCTTGCGTGATGCCCCGGGGTCGACGCAGATCCCCTTTGGACCCTATCTGGCCATTGCCGGCTGGATTGCCTTGCTCTGGGGTGGTCAAATAACCGACTTCTATTGGCAGTCTGTCGGTTTTTAATGAATACCTCAGTGAAAAAACCCTGGATTCTCGGCCTGACCGGTGGCATCGGCAGCGGCAAAAGCGCGGCGGCCCAGCACTTTATCGACCTGGGCGTGCACGTCATCGACGCCGATCATGCGGCGCGCTGGGTGGTCGAGCCCGGGCGCCCGGCCCTGGCGAAAATCGCCGAGCACTTCGGCCCCGGCGTATTGCAGGCCGACGGCGCCCTGGACCGGGCGGCGTTGCGCAAGCTGATCTTCGAGAATGCCGATGAACGCCGCTGGCTCGAGGCGCTGCTGCATCCGCTGATCGCCGAGGAAATCGCCCATCATCTGGCCCAGGCACAATCGCCCTATGCGATCCTGGTATCGCCGCTGCTGATCGAGTCAGGGCAGTACGCCACGACCCAGCGGATCCTGGTGATCGATGCGCCGGAACAATTGCAGATCGAACGTACGTTGCAGCGCGACCAGACCAACGAACAGCAGGTCCAGGCGATTCTCAAGGCCCAGTCCAGCCGCCAGGATCGCCTGAGCCATGCCGACGACGTGGTGGTCAATGATCGCGACCTCGCCTGGCTGCACAGCGAGGTCGAGCGCCTGCATCACTTTTACCTTACTTTGCGTGGAGGCCAATCATGAGCCAGACCCCAACCGTTGATTGCCCAACCTGCGGCGCCCCTGTGGAATGGACCCCGGAGAGCAAATTCCGGCCGTTCTGCTCTGACCGCTGCAAGCTGATCGACCTCGGCGCCTGGGCGTCGGAAGAACACAAGATTCCGGTCAGCCCCGACGCCGAGGACGAGCTGTTCAGCGAAGACTTCGAGCCTCGCTCACATCATTAAGGCCGCATGAAACCGTAGTCCTGTTCATCGTCGAGGTTTTCCGCCAGGAAACTCAACTCATCGGCCAGGTCTTCAGGGCTGCGCACTGTCTTGCTCTGTTGCACGATCGCACTGAGCAAGGCGCGCAGGCTCAAGCCCGGGTCAAAACCGATCTCCATTGCGGCATCGTGGCTACGCCTGATCTCTTGTCTCGCCCACTCATAAACACTCATGGTTGTGCTCCTGGAAATTTTCCAAAGCATGAAGGCCGTGTGGTGGTGCAGCCTTGACGTGAATCAAGGCTTGTCATCATCGTTCCACGGCGCCGACAGGTAGCGCGTGCGGTTGAAGGTCTCCAGCCATTCGGGACTGAACACCACCAACGCACTGATCACCATGCCGTTGATGAAGGCCTCGGGGAAGATGATCAGCCAGAGGTAGCCGACAAAATCTTCCAGCCAGTAAGGCATGGCGAATATACCGTCGTACCACAGCAGGCCAAGCCCCAGCAGCAGGCACGCCAACGCCGAAAGCGCGGCCGCGAGAAAACCCGAACAGAAGATATACACGAACAGATTGCGCGGCTGGGCGCGCTCCACCAGGATCGCGCAGCACTCGGTGACCAGCACCGGCAACAGGATCAGCAGCGCACCGTTGACCCCTACCGCGGCCATGTCCTGACGGCCCAGCAGTACCAGCACGAGCTGCGCGCACAAACCACCGAGGATTGCCAAGGGCCAGTCCAGCAACAGCGTCACGGCAGTCATGCCGATGAAGTGATACGAGACACCCGTATCGAAATCCCGGCGCACCAGCCACAGCATGAACAACGCCAGCACTGTGCCGAACAACAGGTGCTGGCGACGGCTGTCGGTGAACAGCTCGACCCACGGTGCCCGTACCACGGCCCAGACCAACACCGGCACATACATCAGCCAACCGGCCGCCAGGGTCTGCGGTGAAAGCAGTTCGGCACCGATCATGGGCTACTCCTGCGAGAACTTGAACGCCGTCCGTGCGCTACTCGATAGCGACACTTCCCGGCTGTTGTACCAAGGCCATTGCAAACTTACCAAAGCCTACCGACCAATCCGAATAGTCATTCTCGTGCATGAAGATGAAAACGTCTTGCGGACGAACCTGGGCTTGAACCCCGAGATTGTCCGCGATTTTTTTGTAGAGCTCGCGCTTCATCGCATCACTGCGGCCCCTGCGCATCGTAATCTCAATCACGATCAAATGGTCTGAACGAGCCACACCGTTAAACGTGCGGCTGTAGAAAAACTGTTCAGGGTCGTAGTCCGTGACCAGGTTGAACAATTCATCCTCGGGCATACCAATGCTCTCGACCAGCGCTTGATGTATGCCACCAATGATGCGCTGACGTTGTTGCTGGCTGGTGCCCTTGATGACGGCGGTACGAACGAATGGCATGTGAGGTGCTCTCAATTTGATAGGGAATGCCCCTCAATCCTGGCGACCCGGAACAGTCGGCAAACACTGCAGGAACTGGGGAATTCTGCAAAATCCGCGCGATACCTGATATCGATTTATACGCGCGATGTAATTGAGTTAAAGTCACTTTATGAAACGTCGCCTCCCCCCATTGAATGCACTGCATACCTTCGAGGCCGCTGCCCGACTGGGCAAAATGATCGCGGCCGCCGAGGAGCTGTCTGTCACGCCTGGCGCCGTGAGTCGCCAGGTACGCCAGCTGGAGTTGAGTCTTGGTGTGGACCTGTTCGAAGGCCCAAAAAACAAACCTCAGCTCACCGCAGCCGCAAGAGAACTGCTGCCGGAACTGACGGCCGCACTGGATCAGATCGAGGCTGCGGTGAGCAGGATCCGAGACACGGCGACAGGCACCTTGGACGTGTCCTGCTTCAGCACGTTTACGGTCAAGTGGCTGATACCGCGTCTTTTCGACTTCAATACGACTTACCCAGAGATCAAGATTCGCCTGAGCTCACCGGTTCATGGGAGCGATCCGGGCCGGGATCGCTATGACGTGATGATCACGGCTGAACAGGGCATCGTGGGCGAACCAAAAAACACCGTCCGGCTGTTTCCTGAACGATTGGGCGTCGTGTTGTCGCCCACCTTATCGGCGCGTATTCAATTAACCGACTTGGGCTCGATTTTCAGCCATCCCCTCCTGCATACCAAAACCCGTCCGGATGCCTGGGCAAACTGGGTGGATGCGATTGGACACCAGGCCACTGCGCCGGCCGGGCTGGAATACGAGCATTATTACTTTACGTTGGAGGCGGCGATTGCCGGGCTGGGGATTTGTGTCGCCCCGTGGCATCTGGTGGCTGACGACATTCGTCTTGGCCGCCTGGTGGCACCGTTTGGGTTTCGCCCGAGTCGCTACGTCTATGTCGCCAAGCGCAGCGCGCAGCAGAGCAAGAAGTTGGATTTGTTTTGCGCTTGGTTGGCGTGTCAGGCTGAACAGGATGATCTATTGGGTCCTGTCTGGGGGTAATGCTGTTCACTTGAGCGGTTATCGGAGATTGGGCCTTCCATTCTGAGGTCTGTTTCAGCGTAGGTGTGTATATCCGTTTCTGCGGTAACGGCTGCTTATGGTTCCGCTCTTACAGCGGGTCACTTTCGAAAAGCGCGAAAGTAACCAAAGCGCTTCTGCCCCACCACTCGGTGCCTCGCCTAGGCTCGGCATGCCTGAACGAAGGCATTGCTCCGTGGGCCGCCGCGAAGGGCCATCCATGGCCCAGCGCGGCTAACCCGGCATCCATGCCGGGTTGCCCACTGCGCAATACCTTCGTTCAGCCAGCGTGGTTAATGGGGCGCCGAGATCAACGTCCACCGCGAGGCGGCCTGGTAGCCGACCTGGTTCTTGGTGGGACCGCGTTTTTCCTGTGGGAGCGAGCTTGCTCGCGATAGCGGTGGTGCAGTTTACGGTGATGTTGGATGTGCCGGCCTTATCGCGAGCAAGCTCGCTCCCACAGTTTTTTGTATCGTATGTAAATGTTGTGAACATCCGAAAATCCCTGTGGGAGCGAGCCTGCTCGCGATAGCGGTGGTGCAGAGGCATAGAGGCTCGACCCCTTGCTTTAGGCTCCAAGTGAATAGCATTACCTGGCCTGAGCGGAAATTTGCTCCCATCACAGCAGCTTTATTTTTTTTGATCACATTTGAACGCTAAGCTTGGGCTCATGGATGACTCCGATTACTTACGCCTGCTGACCATCGCGGCCGAGCAAGCCAACGCCTTTCTCTCCAATGCCCGCAAATGGGAGCGTGAGCGTTGGGTCTGTCAGCGCCTGCTGCAAGGGCTGAACGTGCCTTATCGCGCCGACGAGTTCGCGCCGGCCGGCGAGCCGCCGGACGTGTTGTTTCGCGATGCCAATTTCGAGGTGTTTTTTGTGCTCGACGAAGGTCGACGCCTCAATGACGAATGGCGCGATGAACTGCAACGCCGCCGCAGCGCCTTCTCCCTGAGCCAGCTAGTGCGTCGCGAGGCCAAGCCGCGGCGGATCCCGGCCAATGAGTTCCTGATGCGGCTGGCCCCGACCCTGCGCAAGAAAGCTCACAACTACACCGAGCGCGGCATGGACCTGGGTGACCTGGACATCATCGCCTTCGCCAGCCTCAAGCGCGAAGTGCTGGACCTCAACAGTCACTTCCCACCGCCGACCGAATACCTGCGCCAGGGCTGGCGCTCGCTGTCACTGGTGGGGCCGACGTTTGCCCGGGTACTGTTCGCTCACCCCGACGCGCCGGACTTCCTGCGCAGCAACCTGGGTCGCAGCATCGTGTTCGATGTCGGGATCAGCCTGTGAGCCCACTGCAGGAACTGATTGCCGCTGTGCCCCAGCAAGGCCGCGTACGCTGGATTGGCGTACGACCCCAGGGCCATGCACCCATGATCGAACTGGACGCCGTGGAAGCCCGCCTGGAGGCTGGGTTGACCGGCGATCATGCCCGCCCCGGCGTGCGCAATGCGCGGCAAGTGACGCTGATCCAATGGGAGCACCTGGCCGTGATCGGCTCGCTGATGGGCCGCCCCGAGGACCGGCCCGTGCTGCCACAGGAGCTGCGACGCAATATTGTGGTCAGCGGCATCAATCTGTTCAGCCTCAAGGGCCGGCGCTTTCGCATTGGCCAAGCCATTTTCGAAACCACCGGCTGGTGCCAGCCGTGTGCCCGATTGGAGCGAAACCTCGGCGAAGGTACGTTCCAGGCGGTACGCGGCCATGGCGGAATCACCGCCCGGGTGTTAAAAAGTGGAATCATTCGCCTGGACGACAGCCTGATCGTCGAACCCGTTCCGGCGAGCGGCTACGCTGCTTTCAATGCCGGCTAGCCGGACGCTGTAACGTCTTCACATTCCGCAACGTCTACCTGACGAGGCCTTTATGACCAGCCGCCTGAACCCAGAAGACCAGAAGCATGTCGAAGAGTACCTGCAACTGTCCCAGCACCGAGTCGAGCGCCGGCCTTTCCGGCCGTGGATGCTCCTGGTGGTGGTACTGGCCGTGACCATCGGCCTGGGCCTGTTGAGCCGACTGATCAGTTACCTGACGCTATGAGCCGCGTTTCGCTCGCTCGGGTAACGGCACCGATTTCCTTTAGCCTTGCGAGATATCCCCATGACTCATCGTATTGTCATCGTTGGCGGCGGCGCCGGCGGTCTGGAGTTGGCTACCCGTCTGGGTAAGACTCTGGGCAAGCGCGGCACGGCCAGTGTGATGCTGGTCGACGCGAACCTGACCCACATCTGGAAACCGCTGCTGCACGAAGTGGCCGCCGGCTCCTTGAACTCCTCCGAAGACGAACTCAACTATGTCGCCCAGGCAAAATGGAACCACTTCGAGTTCCAGCTGGGGCGCATGAGCGGCCTGGACCGCGAGCGCAAGAGAATCCAACTGGCCGCCACCTATGACGAGACCGGCGTCGAGCTGTTGCCGGCCCGGGAACTGGGCTACGACACCCTGGTGATTGCCGTCGGCAGCACCACCAATGACTTCGGCACCGAAGGCGCGGCGCAGCACTGCCTGTTCCTCGACACTCGCAAACAGGCCGAGCGCTTCCATCAGCAACTGCTTCATCACTATCTGCGCGCCCACGCCGGGCAGACCGATATCGTCGAGCGCATCAGCGTCGCCATCGTCGGCGCCGGTGCGACCGGGGTCGAACTGGCCGCCGAGCTGCATAATGCCGCCCACGAACTGCATGCCTACGGCCTGGACCGGATCAAACCGGAGAACATGCACATCACCCTGATCGAAGCGGGCCCACGCGTCTTGCCGGCCCTGCCGGAGCGTATCGGCGGACCGGTGCACAAGACCCTGGAGAAACTCGGGGTCAACGTCATGACCAACGCCGCCGTCAGCCAGGTGACCGCCGACAGCCTGATTACCGCGGATGGCAAAGTGATCGACGCGAGCCTGAAAGTCTGGGCCGCCGGGATTCGCGCCCCGGACTTCCTCAAGGACATCGACGGGCTGGAGACCAACCGGATCAATCAGCTGCAAGTGCTGCCTACATTGCAGACCAGCCGCGACGAGAACATCTTTGCCTTCGGCGACTGCGCCGCCTGCCCGCAACCCGGCAGCGAGCGCAACGTCCCGCCCCGCGCCCAGGCCGCGCACCAGCAGGCCTCGCTGCTGGCCAAATCCTTGAAGCTGCGGATCGAAGGCAAGGCCCTGCCCGAATACAAGTACACCGACTACGGTTCGCTGATCTCGCTGTCGCGGTTCTCGGCGGTGGGCAACCTGATGGGCAACCTGACCGGCAGCGTGATGCTCGAAGGCTGGCTGGCGCGGATGTTCTACGTGTCGCTGTACCGCATGCACCAGATGGCGCTGTACGGCATGTTTCGCACGGCCATGCTGATGCTGGGCAGCAAGATCGGGCGTGGGACTGAGCCTCGGCTGAAGTTGCACTGAGGCCTTACTGACGATCGTTCCCACGCTCTGCGTGGGAATGCAGCCCGGGACGCTCCGCGTCCTTTGTGACGCAGAGCGTCACTGGATTCACTCCCACGCAGAGCGTGGGAGCGATCATCCCTTCATGTCCCTTCAATAATCAAACCTGAAACCGCTGCACCATCGTGCGCAGCGAATTCGCCAGCTGCGACAACTCATGGCTGGACGCGCTGGTCTGGTCCGCGCCGGACGCCGAGCGCACCGACAAATCACGAATGTTCACCAGGTTGCGATCCACCTCGCGGGCCACTTGCGCCTGCTCTTCGGCGGCGCTGGCGATTACCAGGTTGCGTTCGTGGATTTCATTGACCGACGCCGTGATGGTCTGCAACGCGTCCCCCGCCCGCTCCGCCATGGCCAGGGTACTGGCGGCACGACTGGAGCTGGCCTGCATGGAGTCGAGTGCCTGGGTGGCACCGCTGCGCATGCCCTGGACCATTTGCTCGATTTCCTGGGTCGATTGCTGCGTGCGATAAGCCAGCGCCCGCACCTCATCGGCCACCACCGCAAACCCACGCCCGCTCTCACCCGCCCGGGCCGCTTCGATGGCCGCGTTGAGGGCCAGCAGGTTGGTCTGCTCGGCGATGGCGCGGATCACGTCCAGCACCTTGCCGATATCCTGCGATTGGTTGGCCAGGGATTGCACCAGGCCGCCAGTCACTTGCACGTCGCTGGCGAGAGCGCCGATGGCGTCGACCGTGTCGCTGACCCGCTGCTGCCCAAGGGACGCCGACTCACTGGACTGACGCGTGGCATCGGAGGTGGAAACCGCATTGCGCGCGACTTCTTCCACGGCAGTGGTCATTTCGGTGACGGCGGTGGCGGCCTGTTCGATTTCGTTGTTCTGCTGTTGCAAGCTTTGGGTGCTGTCGAGCGTGACGGTGTTCAGCTCATCGGCTGCGGTGGCCAGTTGCGCGGCCGAACCGCTGATGCCCTGCAACGTCTCACGCAGATTCTGCTGCATGGCCGCCAACGCCTTGAGCAAGCGGCTCACTTCGTCGTTGCCATGGGTCTCGATTGGCCGGGTCAGGTCACCCCGGGCGATGTTCTGCGCAGCATTGAGCGCCTCACCCAAGGGTTTGACGATACTGCGCGTAAGCAGCATGGCCAGGGCCACCGTGGCCAGGGCGGCGAGCACAACGAACAGGCTGACGATCATGCGGGAATTGGCGTAGTGCTCCTGGGACTTCTGACTCTCGATGGACACCTGCTTGGAGAACAGCTCCGCCAGGTCGTTGAGCTGTTTGCCGGAACCGTCCACCACGGTCTTCATGTCCACCAGCAGCAGCTTGATCAGCTCGTCCCGACGCCCTTGTTCGGCCAGGGTGAAGGATTGGGCGATACCCGTACGGTAAGCGGCGAAGGTTTGCTTGAACTGGTCATAAAGCGCCTTGCCTTCAGGCGTCACGACGAGCTTTTCGTAGGCCGCAATTTTTTCGCTCAGTTCCTTGTCGCGCGTGTCCATCTGCCCGCGATACACCGCAACGTTCTTCGGGTCCTGGTCCAGGGCCATGCGCAGGGAAATGGTGCGGATCCGCAGCATCCACTCGCGGATCTCATCACCGCCGCGAATGCTCGGCAGCCACTGGGTTTCCACCGCGACTTCACTGTCACGAATACTCGACATCTGTCCCAGCGCGAACACCCCGAGCAACGCCACCAGCACGGCGATCAAGGCAAAACCCAACGCGGCACGAGGGGCGATATTCAGCTGACGAAGAACCATAGGGAATGCCTTTTTTTATTGTTGGCCTGAAGTGGGGCAAGGCCCCTGTCGGCGGGTTATCGGCAAGTTGTACGATGTCTTAAGTCTAATCCACTTTATCGCAGGCAAAAAAAATCCCCGTATCTTTCGATACGAGGATTTTCAATATGGTCGGGGTAAGGGGATTCGAACTCCTGACATCCTGCTCCCAAAGCAGGCGCGCTACCGGACTGCGCTATACCCCGGTAAAAAAAAGGCGACCTTTGCAAGTCGCCTTCTCGATCAGCGCTTTTGGCCTCTGATCTTAAGATTCGATTCCAGCGAGCTGGTTTCAAAAATGGTGGGTCGTGTGGGATTCGAACCTACGACCAATTGGTTAAAAGCCAACTGCTCTACCAACTGAGCTAACGACCCAAAGATGGTCGGGGTAAGGGGATTCGAACTCCTGACATCCTGCTCCCAAAGCAGGCGCGCTACCGGACTGCGCTATACCCCGATTGAAATGGCTCCGTGACCAGGACTCGAACCTGGGACCCAATGATTAACAGTCATTTGCTCTACCGACTGAGCTATCACGGAACTGATATTTCAAGTTGAAACGTTGAAGCTAGCTTCAACCTCTTCTACCCTTACGCATCGCTGCGTTCGTGTGTCTGAGGCGCGCTATTCTACAATCTTCAAAACCTCTGTCAACCCCTTAAATTGCTTTCAAGACAATGATTTGCAACTTATTTTGGATTCCTTCTCAGCGAGAAGTAACCCTTGGGGTGACTGACTGCGGGGCGCACTTTACAAGCCTTTTCCTTTGAGTTCAACGGCCTGATGAAAAAAATGGCCTCGCCAAGCAAACACGCCCTGTGGCAAGCGATGGACTGTGTAGGAGCTGCCGAAGGCTGCGATCTTTTGATCTTTCGCTTCAGACCCTGGCGTCAGAGGAAAGATCGCAGCCTCGTTGCACTCGACAGCTCCTACACAGCTCCTACAGCACCCTCCAGCGGGAGCAGCTCCCTCGCCACAAAAGCCCAGTCAATCGGCTCAGTTGAAGACGATTTCGTCGTTCTCCACCGTACCGGTCACGGTTTCGCCCGGCATGAAGCGACCCGACAGGATCAACTGCGCCAGCGGGTTTTCGATCCAGCGCTGGATCGCCCGCTTCAGCGGCCGTGCGCCATAGACCGGGTCGTAACCCACCGCAATCAGCTTGTCCAACGCCTCGCCGCTCAACTGCAGTTTCAGCTCACGTTCGGTGAGGCGACTGCGCAGGCGACCCAACTGGATCTCGGTAATGCCGGCAATCTGATCACGGGCCAATGGCTCGAAGATCACCACTTCGTCGACCCGGTTGATGAACTCCGGCCGGAAGTGCGTAGAGATCGCGTCCATCACCGCCGCGCGCTGCGCCTCGCGGTCGCCCACCAGTTCCTGGATCTGCGTCGAGCCCAGGTTGGAGGTCATCACGATCACCGTGTTGCGGAAGTCCACCGTGCGCCCGTGGCTGTCGGTCAAGCGACCATCCTCCAGCACTTGCAGCAGGATGTTGAACACATCCGGGTGCGCCTTCTCGACCTCATCGAGCAGGATCACCGAGTACGGCTTGCGACGCACTGCCTCGGTCAGGTAACCGCCCTCTTCATAACCGACATAACCCGGTGGCGCACCGATCAACCGTGCCACGGAATGTTTCTCCATGAACTCGGACATGTCGATGCGCACCATGGCCTCTTCAGTGTCGAAGAGGAACTCGGCCAGCGCCTTGCACAGCTCGGTTTTACCGACACCCGTAGGGCCGAGGAACATGAACGAACCGCTCGGCCGGTTCGGGTCCGACAGCCCGGCACGGGAACGGCGCACGGCGTTGGACACCGCCACCACCGCCTCTTCCTGACCGATCACGCGCTGGTGCAGCAGGCTTTCCATCTTCAGCAGCTTGTCACGCTCGCCTTCGAGCATTTTCGAGACCGGAATGCCGGTCCACTTGGAGACCACTTCGGCAATCTCTTCCTCAGTGACCTTGCTGCGCAGCAACTGGTTTTCGCTCTTGCCATGCTGGTCGACCATTTGCAGGCTGCGCTCCAAGTCCGGGATCACCCCGTACTGCAGCTCGGCCATGCGGTTGAGGTCGCCCTTACGACGGGCCGCTTCCAGTTCCTGGCGGGACTGTTCGATCTTCTGCTGGATCTGCGCCGAGCCCTGGACTTCGGCTTTCTCCGAGTTCCAGATTTCCTCGAGGTCGGAATACTCACGCTCGTGACGAACGATCTCTTCCTGCAACCTTTCCAGACGCTTCTTCGCCGCTTCGTCGCTTTCTTTTTTCAGGGCCTGGGACTCGACCTTGAGTTGAATCAGGCGCCGCTCCAACCGATCCAGCACTTCGGGCTTGGAGTCGATTTCCATGCGGATGCGGCTGGCGGCCTCGTCGATCAGGTCGATGGCCTTGTCCGGCAACTGACGGTCAGTGATGTAGCGGTGGCTGAGCTTGGCCGCCGCGATAATCGCGCCATCGGTGATCGCCACCTTGTGGTGAACTTCGTAGCGTTCTTTAAGGCCGCGCAGGATGGCGATGGTGTCTTCCTCGCTCGGCTCCTCCACCAGCACTTTCTGGAAGCGCCGCTCAAGGGCTGCGTCCTTCTCTATATATTGGCGGTACTCGTTGAGCGTGGTCGCGCCGACGCAGTGCAACTCGCCACGGGCCAACGCGGGCTTGAGCATGTTGCCGGCGTCCATCGAGCCTTCGCCCTTGCCCGCACCGACCATGGTGTGCAGTTCGTCGATGAACAGGATGATCTGCCCTTCCTGCTTGGACAGCTCATTGAGCAGCGCCTTGAGCCGCTCTTCGAACTCGCCACGGTATTTAGCACCGGCGATCAAGGCGCCCATGTCCAGGGACAACAGGCGTTTACCCCTGAGGCCGTCCGGCACTTCGCCGTTGATGATGCGCTGGGCCAGGCCCTCGGCGATGGCGGTTTTACCCACGCCTGGCTCACCGATCAGCACCGGGTTGTTCTTGGTGCGGCGTTGCAGCACCTGGATCGTGCGGCGGATTTCATCGTCGCGACCGATCACCGGGTCGAGCTTGCCTTCCTCGGCGCGCTTGGTCAGGTCGACGGTATATTTGTCCAGCGCCTGGCGCGACTCTTCGTGGTTGGCGTCGTTGACCGCTTCGCCGCCACGCAGGTTGTTGATGGCATTTTCCAGGGCTTTCTTGCTCACGCCCTGGCCGAGCAACAATTTGCCGAGCTTGCTGTTCTCGTCCATGGCGGCGAGCAGCACCAGCTCGCTGGAAATGAACTGGTCGCCCTTCTGTTGGGCCAGGCGATCGGCCTGGTTGAGCAGCCGCGCTAGGTCCTGGGACATGTTCACGTCACCGGTGGGATTCTGGATCTTGGGTAACTGGTCGAGTTCCTTGGCCAGCTCTTTGCGCAGGCTGTTGACGTCAAAGCCGACCTGCATCAGCAGGGGCTTGATGGAACCGCCCTGCTGTTCGAGCATGGCCTGCATCAAATGCGCCGGCTCGATACCGGGATGGTCCAGGCCGACGGCCAGGGACTGGGCATCGGACAGCGCCAACTGTAATTTGCTGGTTAAACGATCAATACGCATGGGTCACCTTCCTAATGAGCAGGCCGGACCGTGGAAACATCCTGAATGAAGAAACCTGCCAGATACCGTTATAGATGTGGTCGATTCTGGAAGATTCAAGCCGGGCGCCCTTGATACAGATCAGAGAAGTCTAGCGTTCGATCCAGATCAGCGAAGCGAAGCGACCGGTGCGCGGGTTGCGGCGGTAGGAAAAGAAACGAGGGTCGGTCACGGTGCAGAGGCCGCCACCGTAGACGGCCGTGACACCTCGTGCGGCCAGGCGCAGCCGGGCCAACGCGTAGATATCGGCCAGGAACTTGCCGGCGTTGGGGCTCGCGACGAAGGCTTGGGCGGCCTGGGGCAGTTGCGCGATGAAGACTTTACGCACTTCCGGCCCGACTTCAAACGCTGGCGGACCGATGGCCGGGCCGAGCCAGGCGAGGATTTCATCCGCGGGCACGGCAAGGCTGTCGAGGGTGGCTTCCAGCACGCCGTTCGCCAGCCCGCGCCAGCCAGCATGAGCCGCCGCGACGCGAGTACCGGCACGGTTGCAGAACAGCACAGGCAGGCAGTCCGCCGTCATCGCCGTGCAGGCGATACCGGGCGTGTCGGTCCAACTGGCATCGGCGGTCGCCACCTGGGCCGGATCAGCCTCGACCACGGCAATGCCGTGGACCTGCTGTAGCCAGGCCGGGGTGATGGCGAATTGATCGGTGAGGCGACGGCGGTTTTCGGCGACGGCCGCAGGATCGTCGCCCACATGGTCGCCCAGGTTGAGGCGGTCGAACGGCGCCAGGCTGACGCCGCCCGCACGGGTCGTGACGCAGGCCTTGACCCGGGCCGGCGCGGGCCAGTCGGGTGTCAGCCAGTCACTCATCCGATGAACGCCTCGCGGTCCTGCTTGAGCAACGTCAGCAACCAGACGAAGTCATCCGGCAACGGAGATTCCCAGCTCATGCGTTTGCCGGTCGTCGGATGATCCAACTCCAGGAAACGTGCATGCAACGCCTGGCGCGGGAAATTCTTCAGCGATTCGACCATGGTCTGGCTGGCAGCCGGCGGAATGCGGAAACGACCGCCGTAGGCCGGGTCGCCCACCAACGGGAAGTTGATGTGGGCCATGTGCACACGGATCTGGTGGGTCCGGCCGGTTTCCAGCTTGACCCGCACATGGGTGTGGGAACGGAAACGCTCGAGCACGCGATAATGGCTGACCGCCTGCTTGCCGCCCTCCATCACCGCCATGCGCTGGCGCTGCTGGCCGTGACGACCGATGGGGGCGTTGATCTTGCCACCGGCGGTGACGACCCCGATCACGATGCATTCATAGATGCGGCTGACGCTGCGGCTTTGCAGCTGTGTGACCAGCTGTGTCTGCGCCTGGATGGTCTTGGCCACCACCATCAGGCCGGTGGTGTCCTTGTCCAGGCGATGGACGATGCCGGCACGCGGCACATTGATAATGTCCGGTACGTGGTGCAGCAAGGCGTTGAGCAACGTGCCGTCGGCATGACCGGCAGCCGGGTGCACCACCAGGCCCGCAGGCTTGTTGATCACCAGGATGTCATCGTCTTCATAGACGATGTCCAGGGCGATGTCCTGGGCGACCCATTCTCCCTGGGCCTCCTGTTCGGCAGTCAGTTCAAGAATGGCACCGCCGTGGACGATGTCGCGCGGACGGATCACCGCCCCATCCACAGTCAGGCGGCCGTCCTTGATCCAGGCGGAAAGGCGCGAGCGAGAGTGCTCGGCAAAGAGTTGTGCGGCGACTTGATCGAGGCGTTGGCCGCCCAATTCGGACGGCACCTCTGCGCGAAGTTCTATTTTATCGGACATGCTCGGACTGGGCGTCGGCACAGCCTTTGGTTTCGGCTGCGCGCTTGTGGTTAAATACGGCGTCTTTTGCCCCGAGGCTTTCAACGGGGCGCTCATCATAACAGGACGGCCCCGCCCAAGACAGCGGCCGTCATAGGGACGCAAGCCGCCATGCAAGTGAAACACCTGCTGCTGATCGCCATCCTCGCATTGACTGCTGCTTGCTCGTCGAAGGAAGTCGTAGACGAAAACCTGAGCGAAGTCGAACTGTACCAACAGGCGCAGAACGACCTGGATAACAACAGCTATACCAGCGCCACCGCCAAGCTGAAGGCGCTGGAGTCGCGGTATCCGTTCGGGCGCTACGCCGATCAGGCCCAGTTGGAGCTGATCTACGCCAACTACAAGAACGCCGAGCCGGAAGCCGCCAAGTCCGCCGCCGAGCGTTTCATTCGCCTGCACCCGCAGCACCCGAATGTCGATTACGCCTATTACCTCAAGGGCCTGACCTCCTTCGATCAGGACGTTGGCCTGCTGGCGCGTTTCCTGCCGCTGGACATGACCAAGCGTGACCCGGGCGCCGCGCGCGACTCCTACAATGAGTTCGCCCAACTGACCAGCCGCTTCCCCAACAGCCGCTACTCGCCGGACGCCAAGCAGCGCATGATCTACCTGCGCAACCTGCTGGCCTCCTACGAAATCCACGTGGCCGACTACTACCTGACGCGTCAGGCCTACGTCGCCGCCGCCAACCGTGGCCGCTACGTAGTGGAAAACTTCCAGGAAACCCCTTCGGTGGGTGATGGCCTGGCCGTGATGACCGAAGCCTACCAGCGCCTGCACCTGGACGAACTGGCGGCCACCAGCCTGGAAACCCTCAAGCTGAACTACCCGGATCACCCATCCCTGGTCGATGGCCAGTTCACCCCACGGGTCGACGAAGCGGACAACCGTTCGTGGCTGAGCAAGGCGACCCTGGGCCTGATCGAGTCCCGTCCACCGCTGCCGCCAGGCGAGACACGCGCCAACCAGGACGTACAGCGCCAGTTCCAGGATGCCAAGGAAGCCATCCCGAACGAACTCAAGCCTAAAGATGAAAATGGCGACGTGATCGAGGAAGAAGAGCCTGAAAGCGAGTCCAGCGACCGCTCCTGGTTCAGCCACCTGACCTTTGGTCTGTTCGACTGAGACCAAGGCATTCAAAAAAGGGAGACCCGACGGTCTCCCTTTTTTGTGCCTGGGTTTTATTGCGCTGTGCGCCGTTCCTGTCCTTGGCTAAACTGCCTGATCTCTAGCCAAAAAGCCGCCCATCATGCTTCGTCTACTGTTCTGGATCGCCCTGATTGCCGCCGCGGTATGGTTCTGGCGCAAGTTCAAGAGTACCTCCTCCGCGCCGAACGCTCCCCGCGAGCAGGACGCACCGCCCATGGTTCGCTGCGCCCATTGCGGCGTACACCTGCCCCGTGACCGGGCGCTGGCCCTCGAACAACAATGGTATTGCAGCCAGGCTCACCTTGAGCAAGGCCCGGGCACTCGTGAGCGCTGAGGCCTCAAGCCCACGCGAAAAACAGGCGCAGCGCCTGCTGCGTCTCTATCACCTCTATCGTCTGAGCATCGGCATCACCCTGGTGCTGCTGATCTCCAGCAAACTGGACAACCGCCTGCTGGAGTTCGCCAATGACGACCTGCTGCGCAGTGGCAGTTGGTTGTACCTGGTGCTGAATATCCTGCTGGTGGTGTTCCTGGAGAACACCCGCCGCCCTGCCCGGCTGTTCGGCCTGGCCCTGACTGACGTGCTGCTGCTCTCGTGGCTGTTCTTCGTCGCGGGCGGTGTGCCCAGTGCCATCGGCAACCTGCTCATTGTCTCGGTGGCCATCGGCAACACGCTGCTGCGAGGCCGCATCGGCCTGTTGATCGCGGCCGTCGCCACCCTCGGCATCGTCGGTTCGAGTTTCTTTCTTGGCTTGAGCGACTCGAACCGTCCCAGCAGTTATTTGCAGGCTGGCACCCTCGGGGCACTGTGCTTTGCCGCCGCGCTGTTGGTGCAAGGCCTGACCCGACGCTTGGAAGCCAGCGAAACCCTGGCCGAGCAACGGGCCAGCGAGGTGATCGGCCTGGAAGCGCTCAACGCCCTGATCCTGCAACGCATGCGCACCGGCATCCTGGTGCTTGACCGTGAGCGTCGGGTGCAATTGGCCAACGAAAGCGCGCTGAACCTGCTGGGCATGCACGACCTGGTGGGCCAGCAGCTCGACGATTACTCCACCGCCCTGGTCGAACGCATGCAATTGTGGCGAAACAACCCCAGCCTGCGCCCTTCCAGCCTGACCGTTACCGGCACGGGCCTGACCCTGCAACCGAGCTTCATCGCCTTGGGGCATCAAGATCAGCAGCAGATCCTGGTGTTCCTTGAAGACCTGGCCCAGGTTGCCCAGCAGGCCCAGCAGTTGAAACTCGCTTCCCTCGGGCGCCTCACTGCTGGCATCGCCCATGAAATCCGCAACCCCTTGGGCGCCATCAGCCACGCGGCGCAATTACTGCGCGAATCCGAGGAACTGAACGACGCGGATCGGCGTCTGACGCAGATTATTCAAGATCACTCCCAACGAATGAACCGCGTCATTGAAAACGTCCTGCAGCTGTCTCGCCGCCAGCAAACCACCCCCCAACGCCTCGACCTGCGGACCTGGCTCGACCAGTTCGTCCGGCAGGCCCGCGAAAGCATGGCCGAGTACCAGCACTTGCACCTGAGCATCGACCCGGGTGACTACACCACGCTGATGGACCCCGACCAGTTGACCCAGGTACTCGACAACCTGCTGCGCAACGCCTGGCGCCACAGCGCCATGGCCCACGAACAGGCCGAGGCCTGGCTGAAACTGTTCATCGACCCCCACAGCCAGCTGTCCACGCTGGACATCATCGACAACGGCCCCGGTGTAACCCCCGAGCAGCAGGCGCATTTGTTCGAACCCTTCTTTACCACCAGCAGCCAGGGCACCGGCCTTGGGCTCTATCTGTCCCGTGAGCTGTGCGAAAGCAACCAGGCCCGCCTAGACTTCAAACCACGCCAAGGCGGCGGTTGCTTTCGCATCACCTTTGCTCACGGACGGAAACAGATTTGAATAATCGCTCACGGCAACGAATCCTGATCGTCGATGACGAACCGGACATCCGCGAACTCCTGGACATCACCCTGGGCCGGATGAAACTCGACACCCGCAGCGCCAAGAACCTTGCCGAGGCCCAAGCCCTGCTGGCGGGGGACACCTTCGACCTGTGCCTGACCGACATGCGCCTGCCCGATGGCACCGGCCTGGAACTGGTGCAACACATCCAGCAACGCTACCCCCAACTGCCCGTGGCGATGATCACCGCCTATGGCAGCCTGGAAACCGCCATCGACGCCCTCAAGGCTGGCGCCTTCGACTTCCTGACCAAGCCGGTAGACCTGGGTCGGCTGCGGGAGCTGGTCACCAGCGCCCTGCGCCTGCCGCCGGTCGCCACGCCAGGCACCACCCTCGAGCGCAGCCTGCTGGGCGACTCGCCGCCGATGCTCAGCGTGCGCAAGCAGATCGAAAAACTCGCCCGCAGCCAGGCACCGGTGTACATCAGCGGGGAATCGGGCTGCGGCAAGGAGTTGGTCGCCCGTCTGATCCACGAACAAGGCCCCCGTGCCAACCTGCCCTTTGTACCGGTCAACTGTGGGGCAATTCCCACGGAGCTGATGGAAAGTGAGTTTTTCGGCCATCGAAAAGGCAGCTTCAGCGGCGCCATCGAGGACAAGCCCGGGCTGTTCCAGGCTGCCCATGGCGGGACCTTGTTCCTCGATGAAGTGGCCGATCTGCCCTTGGCGATGCAGGTCAAGCTGTTGCGAGCCATCCAGGAAAAAGCCGTGCGCGCCGTTGGCGGCCAGCAGGAAGAAGTGGTGGATGTGCGCATCCTCTGCGCCACCCACAAGGACCTGGACGGCGAAGTCGCCGCCGGGCGCTTTCGCCAGGATTTGTATTACCGGCTGAACGTCATCGAACTGCGCGTCCCGCCGTTGCGCGAACGCCGCGAAGACATCGAGCTGCTGGCCAATCACATGCTTCAGCGCCTGGCAGCCAACACCGGTAGTCCACCGGTCAAGTTGCATCCCCAGGCGTTGGACGCTCTCAGGAATTACCGCTTCCCGGGCAACGTGCGGGAACTGGAGAACATGCTTGAACGGGCCTACACCCTTTGCGAACAGCAGCAGATTGAAGCGGATGACCTGCGCCTGGCCGAGGGCAATAGTACTACTGAGGCAGGCAATCCCGATTTGATGCAGGTCGACAACCTGGAGGATTACCTGGAAGACGTTGAGCGCAAGCTCATCCTCCAGGCGTTGGAGGAAACCCGCTGGAACCGCACGGCGGCGGCGCAGCGGCTGAAGTTGTCGTTTCGGTCGATGCGGTATCGGTTAAAGAAGCTTGGGCTGGATTGAGCCACGGTTTTGAAACTCACGCTTACCCCTGTGGCGAGGGAGCTTGCTCCCTTGCCACAGGTTCGGCGTTCACCCTCTGTAACGTCGCTCTCTAGCCCTCCGGCACAGGTACCCGCTCGTCCAGAACACGATTGGCCAATAATTCACTCAACTCAATCAATTGCTGTACCCCCAAGGCGATATGCCGCCGCGAGCCTTCAAGCTCGAAAGCCAGGTCGCTGATCGTTGCGTTGGCGCAGGCCAGGGTTTCGCTGAGGTTGGTGAGGAGGCATTCGGTGTCGATGCCGGCCACGACAGTGAATAACTGGTTTGAGGCGGGTTTCTTTTTGGTTTCGGGCTTTGGGCCGAGGTAATAGTCGAGGGCGCGCTTGGCGGCTTCATCAAGCCCTTTGGGGTTAAGGCTGGAGTCAGGAGAAGCGTTATTGGTTTCTGAAGGTGGTAGGGATTTGTCACTCATTGCGGTATTCCAAAGAGGGAATGGATTACCAAGTTTTCGGGCCGCGACGCCCGGACGCTGAATTGGCAGCGACGGGAAAAGGTTAGCCAGAGTTCTTCCCACCCGGCAACCGCCAGAACTCGTCGGAAAATTCTTTTTGAATCAGATTTTTGTCCGACCATTCCCACAAAGGGTGGTTGGCTGTGAGGGCGGTGTGTATATCCGTTTCTGCGGTTACGGCGGCTTAGGGTTCCGCCCTGACGGCGGGTCACTTTCGAAAAGCCCGGAAGCCGGCCCAGTCGAAAGTAACCAAAGCGCTTTTGCCCCACCACTTGGCACCTCGCTTTGGCTCGGTGTGCCCTCACTCCGTGGGCCCGCCGCGAAGGGCCATCCATGGCCCAGCGCGGCTATCCCGGCATCCATGCCGGGATGCCCACTCCACAACGCCTGCGTTCGGCCAGCGTGGTTAACGGGGCGCCCGAGATCAACGTCCACCGCGAGGCGGCCTGATAGCCGACCTGGTTCTTGATGGGGACCGCGTTCCTCCTGTGGGAGCAAAGCTTGCTCGCGAAGGCGATGGTTCAGTCACATGAATTTTGGGCTTGCTGGCCTCATCGCGAGCAAGCTCGCTCCCACAGGAGGCCCGGGCGCACATGAAATTTTGTGTCTACTGAATGAAGATCCAATGTGGGAGCGAGCTTGCTCGCGATAGCAGTGGGTCAGCTTGCATCAGCGTTGGATGTGCCGCCGCCTTCGCGAGCAAGCTTTGCTCCCACAGGTCCTGCTCAAACAGATCTGATGGGTGTACGACCAGGAGAACCAGGTCGGCTACTAGGCCGCCTCGGGGCGGACGTTGATCTCGGGCGCCCCGTTAACCACGATGGCCGAACGCAGGCATTGCGCAGTGGGCACCTCGGCATGGATGCCGAGGTAGCCGCGCTGGGCCATGGATGGCCCTTCGCGGCGGCCCACGGAGCAATGCCGGAGTGAGGGCATGCCGAGCCTAGGCGA